>CAUVHB010000039.1:0-8503 GCA_963551335.1 uncultured Treponema sp. | reverse complement strand
ATAAAAATACGGAAGAATCAGGCGATGCCAAAAATCCCGATATAATTTTTAAGATCGTTGTTTTACCTGCTCCCGAAACGGCGGATATTCCATACAAACCGTTTTTCGCTATGTTGAGTTTTTGATCGGAGGTAATGACTGTTTTACCGTAATTGTGATTGATGTGTTCAACCGTAACCGTTTCCGCATGTGCGAGCGATTCGGATCCGGATAGCTGCGTAAGAAAATCCTGTTCCAATTCTGCAATCAGTTCGTTCTTTTTACGGGCGCTGAGCATATTGGAACGTAAATTAGTCAAAGTATTAATCGGCTCGATAAAGTACGGAACATACATATAAAAAGACACAACGGAACCGAGTGTTGATTGCTGCATGGTAGAAAACCAAAATCCGATAATCATACAAAGCAGCGGCAAAACGGAAAAAATAATATCTGCAATATCATGATAGAGCCGGTCTGCAAAGACAACTTTCTTTTGTGCGTTTAAAAAATCAAGATTTGTTTTATGCAGTGCCACATCTGTCCAAGATAAAATCGGAAGTTTAAAAAGTCTGTAATTCGTGGTATAGTTAGGTTAGAAAGACAAAACGATACGACAAGAGGAATTACAGACATGAATAAGTATAACACAAAACTCGGACAATTACTATCCTTGATAAACAGATCTCTTGGACAGAGAGGAGAGATGGTATCCCCCTTGCCTAAGCGGAACCGGTTAGGCAAAATAGATTAAGCAAAAATACTACTAAGGAGATACCATCGAAATGGATTATTACGCATCTTATAAAAACAGTAAAGCCCTTTCGTTGTTGAGAAAAGAATTTGTCAGCTACGCGCTAAAGTACGGCAACAAAAAAGCTGCACGGCACTTTCAAACAACCATAAGAAAAGCGCTATGGTATTAAGCTTGCTGAAATAACGATCAAAACTGACAATGGCGTTGAGTTTACCGCTCTATGGAGCAGCCTTAAAAAACGCTCTTTATTAAAATTATTGAATATTCCATTACTTCTACACATAAAACCATTCCCGCCGGTGCTAAGATCGATCAACGCTTATCGAAGATGAGTTTTACGCTTGCCAGTATTTTTCCTACACAACTCCCACCATAATCCGCCGACCTATATGCAGCATTGATCCAGTGTCGCTCTGTCGATTAAAGAAGGAACAACCCCTACTCGCGTTGTCGAAAATCCGGCGGCATAAAGTGCATACGGCAATGCGTCAGACAAGCTTTTTTGTTCGGATAAAAAGACGGCCAGTGCCGCAATAAAGGCATCGGCAGCTCCGGTTGTATCGATGGGTTTGAATATATCGACAGCCGGAAAATACCGCTCATATTCGGAAGTTCGTACATAACAGCCATCGCTATCAAGCGTTACGATAACCGTCTTGACGCCTTTTTCCAAAAACCATGCGGCTTTTTCTTCCAATGTTCCGGCAATGGGACACAGTCTGTATAATTCTTTACGATTTGGAATAAAATAATCTAGTTCCGGTAAAAGGTCTTCCGCTATTTCTTTTACAGCGGAAGGTTTCAGCATAATTGCAACGTTATATTTTCGTGCGGTTTCAATCGTCTTTTTAACTGCTTCCATCGGTATTTCGGTTTGCAACAAACAAAAGACTGCATCGGTAAAGAGCTGTTCACTGCGGTATATTGAATCTGCAGAAATCGTTTCATTAGCGCCGCCGTATAACACAATACCGCTTTCTCCATCACCTTGGATATGAATATAGGCTTTACCGGTAGAATGCTCTTCGTCCACATGCACAGCCGTTGCATCAACGCCGTTATCATGTAAGAGGTTCAAAATCATATCACCATCAAAGTCCCTTCCAACATTGCCGACCAGCGACACCTTGGCGCCGAGCTTCGCCGCACCGACCGCTTGATTTATCCCCTTGCCGCCCGGTATTATCGAAACACTTTCAGCAGAAATACTTTCTCCGGTCTGAGGATAATTGTTTACGGTAAGCAAGATATCCATATTGATACTGCCTACAACAATGATTCGTTTTTTACGCAAGGGTGCAGGCAGATCAATGCTTTTGTAATGATTACAAGTAAATGCTTCGGTATATGCCGGTATATCCGTTGCTTTCTTTTCGATTTTATCTATTAAATACCGGCATACAAAGACTCCGAAATGAAATAAGGAAAGCGGAATCGCCGATATGGGCGGAAAGGGTTTGATATATTCCGCATCATCGATACAGATAACCGACAGATCCTGCGGTATCCGGAATTTATGTACCGTTGCATACTCATACGCCGTTACCGCCGTATCCCAATCACAGCAAATAAGCGCAGAACAATTATGTACCGAAAGCGCTTCCTGAACATTTTTACATTCAACATATAAACAATGGTGATCGAATAGACACCGTTCAACGCCTTGCCGTATTGCATATTCTTGCATATCGGTTCCGTCATACACACAGCGTATTTTCGTATGTCCCAACCGTAGCAATATATCTGCTGCAGTATATCCCGCTTTTGGATAGTCATAGAGCATACCGTTGAAACCGACGGCATCGGTATTCAGCGCTGCAAACGGAATACCGCTTTTATGCAGCACCGTTGCCGTTCCGGAACTATCGCATTCTGCAACAATACCGGCAGTATCATTTTCTGCAGCAACTTGGACGGCTTCCCACAAAACCGCTTCAACCCTATTCTTACATAAGGCAGCGATATGTTTTGCTTCGCTTTCTGCTGAAGGAGAAAGGCATACCTGTACTTGGTACCCTTGCCGTTCAGCTTCATGCAAAAAACCGTTTAAGATCGATTGCCGTTTTTTTATACCCGACAGTACAAGCCCCAATAAAAAGCTTTTTGAATTCGTATTATTTTTAATAAAATCATAGGGAGTGTACCGGTATTCCTTAACGATTTTAAGCACTCGTTCACGCGTTTCAAGCTTTATCCCCTTATCCTTTCCGTTGATAATTTTTGAAACCGTCGAAACGGAAACACCGGCAAGCTCGGCTATATCATTTATCGTCAAAGGGTACCTCTGCCGCCGAGGGGATTGAGGTTTGCGCTCCCTTACGGGTAACAACAATTGCTGCGACCTCATTTGCATAGCGGACAGCCTGCAGTAACGAAGAACCGGACGCAAGCCGAACCGCAAGCGCAGCCGTAAAAGAATCACCGGCGGCTGTCGTATCGACAACGGGAACGGAACGAGCAGGTACAAGATACTTCCCCTCCGATTCGGAATTTACAAAAGCGCCCTTTTCGCCGAGCGTAACAATGACATTCTTTACACCTTTTGTACGCAGCATATCGGAAGCGTTTTCATAGTCCAAAACATCTTTGCCCGTCAGTAATGAGAGTTCCGTCTCGTTCGGTTTGATAATATCAATGTATGCACAGAGTTCGGAGGGAAATACTTTCGGCGCAGGAGCGGGATCAAGAATAAACGTCTTACCCAATTCTTTTGCCCTGCGGGCGGCGTACAGTACCGTTTGTATCGGTATTTCCAGCTGACACAATATGATATCACAACTGTGCAGCAAATCGTCGTTATCGGTGATATCTTTTTCGGACAGTGTTTTATTAGCACCGGGAACAACAACAATACTGTTATCGCCCGCATCGTTTACCGTTATCCACGCAAGTCCTGTTGTGCAATCGGTGCGTACTAAAAGACGGGAAACATCCACGCCTACAGACTGTAAGCTCTTCCTTTCGATCTCTGCATAGCGGTCTGCGCCGACCGCTCCGAACATAACCGTTTGCGCGCCTAACGAACCAGCCGCGTATGCTTGGTTTGCTCCTTTTCCCCCCGGTATCATATCGGCAGTTTCCGCTAAAATCGTTTCGCCTGCTACCGGTATATGCGGAACACGAACTACCATATCGGCATTTAAACTGCCGATAACCAATATCTTTTTCATATTCATGCTTCCTGTTATTTTATGTATACGCCATACAGCATTGCTCAAGCAGCCGGACAAAACCTTCTCGATCGATATCCATACAAGCTGTAACATTCGGTTTTGGTCTGTTATTATTTACCCGCTTATCTGCAAGCGTCATACCGGCGGTATACTTTCCTTGCGTCTCGATAACAACATGGTAATCGCATACTTTAAACAACTCAGGTTTGATCAAATACGCAATAGTACACGCATCGTGGATAGGTGCGCCTTGGAATCCCAAATCAGAGTGAAAGCGGCCGAAGAAATCGAGCAACTCTGCAACCAGTACAGCAACCCGTTTTTCGGATTTACGCAGTCTTTCTATTTCTTCCGAAAAGATCATTGCTTTTTCGGTTACATCAAGTCCGCACATCACAATGGGAATACCGCACGAAAATACAATATGTGCCGCTTCGGGATCGACAAGAATATTAAATTCCGCTGCAGATGACCAATTACCGTGATCGATACCGCCGCCCATTAAACATATCTGCTTGAGATTTTTTTTCACATCGGGATATGCTAACAGCAAAATTGCAAGATTCGTCAAGGGACCTGTTACGACAAACGTTACCGGTTCGGGGCTTTCAGAGATAAGCCGGCGGTGCAGTTCCCATGCGGATTCAGGCACACCGGTAAAATCCGTCTCCGGCAGAACCGGCCCATCCAACCCTGATTCACCGTGCACACTCGGTGCGACTTCCAATCTTCTGACGAGCGGATACGATGCCCCTTTTGCAAGCGGCGGAGCTTTTCCTAAAAACGAAATAATCTTGCGTGCATTAGTATATGTTTTTTCAATGGTTTGATTACCGGCGCTGACACTGACCCCCAACACTTTGAGCTTTTCGGATGCAAACGCCATGATCAACGCTATTGCATCATCATGCCCGGGATCGCAGTCAATTATAATCGGTATTTTATTGTCCATAGTTTTCTCCTTTAAGCAATTTGCGCTTTCCTACCGCGCTTCCGCCATGCTGAAAATACAATCAGTCCGATAACGGTTGAAATATAAGGAACGGTTTTTATGAATTCATCTGGGATGCTCATCGCCGCTAATACATTCGACAAGGCATCGGCAAAGCCGAAAAACAAGGCTGCAAGCATCGTCGGCGCCGGAGCCAACCGTCCCATTGCCGCAGCAGCCAACGCAATAAAACCGCGTCCCGCTACCATGCCTTTTGTAAAGGTGCTCATGTATGCCATCGAAAGGAATACACCGCCTAACGATGCCAACAATCCGCTGATAAGCAATGCGATAACTCTGGTCTTACGAATGGGTATCCCGACGGATTCCGCTGCATCGGGATTTTCGCCTACGCAGCGAATATGCATACCAAGCTTTGTTTTATACAGCAAAAACCAGACGGCAAATACCATAAAGAACGCAATGTATGTCAACACGTTTTGCCCCGACAGAATGCTGCCTAACACGGGAATAGCGGCGATACCCGGTATAACCACTTTGGGGAACACCAGCGAAACTAAGGAGGATGTACTGCCTTTATCGTGAATCAGTACATACATAATAAATACCGTTCCGCCTGCGGCCAATGTGTTTAACGCAATACCGGATAAAATGATGTCTGTTTTTAGATACAGCGCAAAGTAAGCCAGTAACACAGCAATTAATAAACCGCCGCCTAACGCAATTAAAAAGCCTATAAACAAACTGCCGGTTAAGCCGGTACCCAGCGCTCCGAATGCCGCGGCAAAAAGCATAATGCCTTCCAATGCTATATTTGATGCACCTGAATTTTCCGCAACAACCGAAGCTTGTGCGGCAAACAATAGCGGAGTCGTAACACGCAAAACGGAATAAGCAAACTCCGCAGTTAAAATATAACTCAAAAAGTTATCCATCTAAGCCGCTCTCCTGTTGCATTTTAATGAGTGCTTTTTGCCGCCATTTACTTAAAAAGGCCTGAGCTGCGGCAAGCATTATAATAACACCTTGAATGATTAAAACCATTTCTGCAGTAACGTCCGTAGATGTCGCCATCTTATCGGCACCGATTTTTAAATACGCCAAAAAGAAAGCAGCAATCGGAATATAGTGCGGTTTATTTTTTGCAAGAATAGCGACAACGATACCGTCAAACCCGTACCCCGGCAAGCTTTGCCATTGGAACCGGTCATACATCCCCAATACTTCAACCGAACCGCCGACACCCGCAATAAAACCGCCGATAAGCTGTGAGTACGCGATAATTGCCGTCGTGTTTAAGCCGGCATAACGGGCAAAGCGGATATTCCTTCCGGTTTGTATCAGACGATATCCCCATGCCGTACGGCGGATAAACAATACGGTCAGCACTACTACGGCACACAATATCAACAGTCCGAAGTGCAACCGCATTCCGGGAATAAGACGCGCCAATTTTGCATTGACAGGAATCAGGTACGTCGCCATAAATCCTGCCGACGGATCTTTAAAGGTCGTATTTGCAAAATATTTGGTTATGTAAAAGAATACATAATTCAACATTAAAGACGAAACCAACTCATTTGCATTCCATCGCTGCTTTAAAAAAGCCGGAACCCAGCAAACAACAGCGCCGCATAACCCGCCGATAATAATCGATACAAGCGGTGCAATAACAGGTGGCAGCGGTATAAGCAATGCGGTAAATACTGCAACGGCGCCACTCACATAAAACGCCCCTTCCGCACCCATATTAAACATATCTGCGCTGAACATAACGGCAACTGCAAGACCGGTAAAACTGAGCGGAATACATAACTCAAGTACGTTACCGAAACGGCGTGCCGATTCAAGCGGCCCTAAAAAGAGCTTTGAAAAAGCGAGCAGCGGTTCTTTACTGACAAATAAAATAATAAGAAACGATAAGAGCACCGCAATGCCGATCGCTGCAGCAAACCGTATCAATTCAAATCTTTTTTCAAATGAAAGGCGTCCTATTAATTTCATCGTAAACATCCTGCAAGTTCATGTGTACCTTGCTTTTTTAAGCCGAGCATATACTCTCCCAACTCAGTTTCGCTCACCATACCGGCATCCGGAAAATATGCGGTAATTTCGCCGCCGTACATCACAATCAAACTGTCGCTTATTTCCAGAATCTCCGCCAAATCTGCCGAATTCACCAAAATAGCAGCACCGTTATCGCGCATTTCAATAATCTTTTGATGAATAAACTTTGCAGCGCCGATATCAACACCTCTTGTCGGTTGATCTGCGATAATACATCCTGCCGAGGTTGAAAATTCGCGTGCAATAATAACCTTTTGCATATTTCCACCGCTCAGCATTTTTACCGGCACATCGGCACTTTTTGTTTTAATCATAAATTGGTTGATAAGCGTATCAGCCCATTGTCTTATTTCATTCTTCTTTAGAATGCCCTTATGTACAAAGCGCTCATCTTCCGTAAAGACGGCAAATAAATTTTCTTGAATGGAAGCAGTTACCGCCGTTCCTACTTTTATTCTATCCTGCGGTATATAGGAGATACCTTCTTTTCTGATTGCAGCAATACTGCGCGATGTTATATCTTTACCGTTTAACATTACGCTTCCTTCAGTACAGTGCTGCAATCCGGTTATGGTATCGATCAACTCTTTTTGCCCGTTTCCTTCAACACCGATAATACCGAGAATTTTCCCCGCAGGTAAATCAAAACTCACATGCTTGAGTATGGGACGTCCGGCATCATCGTGCATACATACATCCCGCAATTTTAAGACGGTCTCTCCGGGAACGCTTGGTTGTTTTTCTATTTCCCAATGTATATTTTTACCGACCATAAGGTTCGATATTTCTTTTTCAGAAATTTCTCCGGCGGAATACACGCCGACGGAAGTACCGTTACGCAATACGGTTATCCGTTCGCATATTTCTTTAACTTCATTTAATTTATGACTGATAAATATAATCGTACATCCCGAATTCCGCAGCTCTTTTAATTCAACAAATAATTCTTCCGTTTCTTGCGGAGTTAATACAGCGGTCGGTTCATCCAAAATTAAAATGCGCGCACCTTTATATAACGCTTTCAGAATTTCTACTTTCTGGCGCGTCCCTATGGGCAAATTTTTAATCTTTTCTTTCGTGTTAATAACAAAATGATATTGATTGATAATTTTTTGAGCTTGTTCGTTCATGAGTTTTTCACGAAGCAACGGACCTTTTCCGGGTTCCATTCCAAGGCAGATATTTTCTGCAACACTCATCGATTCAACAAGCATAAAGTGCTGATGTACCATACCGAATCCGTGACGAATAGCGTCAAGCGGGGATTTGATATGCAATTCGTTTCCATTATATAAAATCGTACCTTCAGTCGGTTGCTCGATACCGAATAATATTTTCATCAAGGTACTTTTACCGGCGCCGTTCTCACCGACAAGCGCATGAATTTCTCCGGCGCGAACCGAAAAATTGACATGCCTATTAGCCATAACACCGTTAGGATATATTTTTGAAATATCCTTCATTACTAAAATATCATCTGCCGTACTTTCAACATTCATTCGGATAGTCTCCGCATAAGCACGAAAAGTGGTGCAGGGGATTCCCAAAAAGTTGATTATGTTCGGGACATCCCCA
>CAUVHB010000038.1:0-8515 GCA_963551335.1 uncultured Treponema sp. | reverse complement strand
GGAGCTACTGCTGAACGCTGTAGAACACGGTAATTGCAATATCAGTTATGATGAAAAAACCGAATGGCTCAAACAGGGAAAGGATATCCTTGATCTGATTAAGATAAAGCGGATGGATCCTCTTGTCGGAACGAAAAAAGTGCTTATAACGTATGATATTTCTCCTGAGCGTACGCAAATTACCATTAAAGATGATGGTCCCGGATTTGATTGGCGTGCCGCTCTCGACGCGCCGTTTGAGGCTGGTCTGCATGGGATGGGTATTAAGATGAGCCAGACCTTTGTAAAGCGGCTGTGGTATAATGATACCGGGAACGAAGTTTCATTTGAAGTCCAGAACCAAAAAAACAGCGCTAACCTCACACCGGCAATTTTACGGGATCAAGAGATATTCCATTTTACTCATTTACAGGTGGTATGCCGCCAAAACGATGAATCGAACAATCTTTTTTATATCCGCTCCGGTCGCTATGCCGTGTATGTGAACAATACGCTGTTAACGGTGCTGACGCCGGCGGATATCTTTATTGGAGAGATGGCATTCCTGACAAATGATAGACGGTCGGCAACGATTGTCGCAATCGGAAAGGGGACATTGGTTAAAGTGCCTAAGATGAAATTTATGAAGCTGATAGAATCTTACCCGCATTACGGTATCTTTTTGTCTCGTCTTCTTGCCGACCGTCTTGCACGTCAATCACGTGAAAGCGCCTCGCTCAAAGCGGAACTCAAAGCCCTAAAAGGTTGAACCTAGGGTAATTGCTCATTTACAAAGGTTGATGAATGCTTTCTAAGAGTTTAACGATACTTGAATTACTGGATCTTGACTTAACGGAACACGATGCGCTTCATTTACATTGCGTGTGCGGGCAGAGCGGCTTGACGCGTAGCATTACCATTGCGGATTTAAACCGTCCCGGTCTTGCGCTTTCAGGTTTTTTTGATTCTTTTGCATTCCAGCGTGTTCAGTTGTTCGGCAGGGGGGAGTGCGCCTATTTACAGACACTTATTGAAAGTAATACCATCGAAAATATAAAAAAAATGATGACCTATGATATTCCCTGCTGTATCTTTTCTCATAATATTCCCCCTCCTCCCGTGTTCTTAGAGCTGGCGCAGGAAACTGAATGCCCCGTGCTGCAAACGGAACTTTCATCCAGTGCGCTTTCCGTGCGGCTGATGCGTGTTCTCTCAAATGTGTTTGCTCCGACAGTGGCAATACATGGCGTTCTGGTAGAAGTGTATGGTCTCGGTATCCTTATTTTAGGTGATTCGGGAGTAGGGAAGAGCGAAACGGCGTTGGAGCTTGTAGAGCGGGGACACCGGTTGGTGGTTGACGATGTTGTCGAAATCACCTGTATCAATGGGAACAGCTTGATCGGACGGGGAGCCAATAAGACAATTGGGCATCACATGGAAATACGCGGGCTTGGAATTATCAATATAATGCAGCTTTACGGAGTCCGATCGGTTCGAGAGCAAAAGCAAATACAGCTGGTGGCTAAGTTGGAAGAATGGGATTCTCATAAAGTATATGATCGTATCGGTACTGAGGAACTTACTACCGAGATATTGGATGTAAAGTTGCCTCTCTTGGAAATACCGGTAAAATCAGGACGAAATATTCCGATTATTTTAGAAACAGCTGCAATGAACGAGCGGCTTAAAAGTATGGGCGTTTATTCTGCGAAAGAATTTAACCAAAATATTCTGCGCTGGATGGAAAGCGATACAAGCCGTGTACCGTATTATTCGGCGGATGATACCTATTAAGGAAAATATTTATGGTAACAAAAAAGATTATTGTGCAAAATCGCGCAGGCATCCATGCGCGTCCCTCGTCGTTAATTGTACAAACAGCAAATAAGTTCCAGTCGAATATTATGTTTGAAAAAGAAAATGTTACTGTCAATGCAAAATCCATTATGGGTGTAATGACAATGGCAGCGGGGTATAAAACTGAACTGACCGTTTCTGCCGATGGCGCCGATGAAGCCGAAGCGGTTGCCGCGCTTGAACAGCTTTTTGCCGCAAAATTTGAAGAGGAATAGCGCAAAAAGATGAGTGCCCCTTTATGGCTTTTTACCGGTCCCGAATTAGGGGAACGGAACGATGCGCTTGAAGCGTTGCGGAAAAATGCGGAAAAAAAATACGGACCGCTGGATAATCATCTCTTTTATGCAGCGGATACTTCAATAGCAGTTATTTTGGATGCCGTTCAGAACGGCTCCCTGTTTGCGGAGGCGCGGTTTGCCGTTGTCAGAAATGCGGAAGCAATCAAGAAAAAGGAAGATATACAGGCGCTTGCAGAGTGGGCCGAGCAGACTCCTTCGGAAGATGGAGCTTTTTTGGTGCTGATTTCCGATGAAATCGGTATCGATAAAAAGATTGAAGCGCTTGTCCCCAAAGATCATAAAAAAATATTCTGGGAACTGTTTGAAAATAAAAAACAGGAGTGGATCCGCCGTTTTTTTGCGCAGTCGAAGATCGGTATTGAGCAGGATGCTATTGATGTGTTGTTGGAACTGGTGGAAAATAATACCGAAGCGTTAAAAACTGCTTGTGCGCATATTAGCCTCTTTTTTGAACCGGGTTCAACGCTGACGGCGGAGACTATTGAACGCCTGCTTGCCCATAACAAAGAAGAAACACCGTTTACGCTTTTTGATGCGCTGACTAATGCCAATCTGGAATATGCGTTGAATATCCGCCAAAAGCTGACTCTTTCTAAAGAATCTTCACCGGTACAGCTGATTGCGGGGCTTGCCTATTGCTTTCGGCGGTTACGCGACTGGCACAATCTTGCGCAAACGGGTAGTCTCGACGATTTCAGCTTAAAAAAAGCGGGCTTTACCTCGAAGAAAGCAGTCGACCAGTACCGCCGGGCAAGCAGACAGTGGAATGAGCAGACTGTGTACCGCATTATATCCCTCTTAAATAAAACCGATATGCAAATCCGCGCGATGGGGCAAGAACTCTCGGGAGTATTGCTTGACACCTGCCTTTACAGCATTATTCATAATCAAGGGCAAGAACCGGCAGCATACAGCAGCATTACACAGTTGCGCTAACTATTTGACGGTACTGTTTTGAATTGACACAATCGGCGGTGCAGTATACAATTCCGCAATATTTTTCGGATAGTCATTACAATAGAACTTTTTCAGCCTCATCAGCAGGGCTGTTTGAGTTCAATACAAGGATGATATGAGCAAAGAACAAAACAATCAGAAATTGGTACATTGGGCGGATCAAACCGCAGAGAAGATTATACGCGAGCGCGGTGATTTGGAATTGTATACCTGCGCGTCGGGGATTACGCCGTCGGGAACCGTCCACATCGGGAACTTCCGCGAAATTATCTCCGTTGATTTAGTCGTACGTGCGCTGCGCGACCGTGGCAAAAAGGTGCGTTTTATTTATTCATGGGATGATTACGATGTATTCCGCAAAGTGCCTGAAAATATGCCCGGAAAAGAAACGCTGCAAAACTATCTGCGGTACCCCATCACGATGGTTCCCGACACAACCGGTCGCGACAGCTCTTACGCGCGCCATCACGAAGTGGATGTAGAGCAGGTACTGCCAAAAGTCGGTATTCATCCTGAATTTTTATATCAGGCGGAGCGGTACCGCAGCGGTATGTATACCGAAGGCATGAAAAAAGCGCTGCAAAACCGCGATAAAATAAAGGATTGCTTAAACCGCTACCGCGATGATGAGCATAAAATTTCTGCAACGGAAGAATATTGGCCGGTCGCGGCATTTTGCTGCAACTGTAATAAAGACACTACGGAAATTATTTCTTACGACGGCGAATATGGATTGGAATACCGCTGCACCAGCTGCGGTCATCAGGAAAAAGCGGATTTACGCACCTCAAAGGAATTAAAACTCGGCTGGAGAGTTGACTGGCCTATGCGCTGGCAGTTTGAAAAAACGGTTTTTGAACCTGCCGGAAAAGACCATCATAGCCAAGGCGGTTCTTTTGACACGGCGCGGCTTGTCGCGGACGAAATTTATAACTGGCCTGCGCCCGTCAGTTTCCGCTACGATTTTATCGGCATTAAAGGCTTGCCGGGCAAAATGTCCTCATCAAAGGGAAAGGTTATTAGCCTATCCGATGTTTTGAACGTGTATCAGCCCGAAATTGCGCGGTACCTGTTTGCCGGAACGCGACCGAACACGGAGTTTTCTATCAGCTTCGACTTGGATGTTATCAAAACTTATGAGGACTACGATAAAACCGAGCGCATCGCATGGGGTGTCGATAAGGCTAAAAACGATGAAGTGTATGCAAAGGAGCGCCGCATCTATGAACTTTCACAGGTTGAAGGGATGCCGTCCTGTATATCGTATCAAATTCCGTTTAGACACCTCTGCAATCTTTTACAAATCAACGCAGGGGACATTGCCGCGGTGATGAAACTCTTACCGGATATGAAAGAAGCGCAGCGGGAGCGTTTTGAAGCGCGAGCCAAATGCGCATGGTACTGGATTACCGAATGCGCGCCGGAAGATTTCCGGTTTGCGCTGCGTACCGACGGCGGCAAGGCTGAACTTTCCGCTGCAGAAACCGCGGCGCTCCGCAAAATCCGCGACGAGCTGTTGCCGCAGATGGATGCGCTTGATGAAAAAGCTTTTTCCACCGCGCTCTATGATGTAGCTCATGCGTGCGAGCTTGAACCCAAAGTGTTGTTCACTGCCGTTTATCAAGCGCTGATCGGAAAAGACCAAGGGCCGCGCCTTGCCGGTTTTATGAAGATAATCGGAAAGGAACGGCTTGCACAATTGCTCTCATTTTATTAAAATATTGAGCAATGGTAAAATATGGTTGCAATGCGGTCGTGCATGTAAAGTCTGTGCTTAAAAAAATGGGAACTGTTCCTCCCTGTCATTTTCTTTCCCCTTGCAACCGATTGTTGTGATATTGCATTTTTAAACGCTCTTTTTTAAGGGCGTTTTTTTTTGTGAACATGGATGTCTTAAACGGCTGATTGTGTGTATTACCACTATGCCCGAGAGCCGTCTGGAAAAATAGAGGAGTTTGATATGAAACAAGTTATTATGGAAGCGGAATCACTTCAAGGGTATTTAACATCGAAGGATAATGCATACCTCAAAAAATTGAATGAACTGTATGATCAGACTATGCAGCAATTTACGCTGCTTGATGCTGCCACCGATAGCAAAAAAAAAGAAGCAGCCGAGGCGGAGATTATCGCGCTATACGATAAAATGGGAAAAATTTTGCAAGAAATTTGCAAGGAAGTACCGCAGCTCAAGGTCTATTCATTCATCACCGATTTTGCAAGCCATGCGGAAGCCTCCCGTGTTATGGCAAAACTGCGCAGCAGCGAAACAGGGCATAACGAATTCATCTATTATACTCAGCGCGCTTTTGAAATGCTGTTCAAGCTTGCCTATAGCGGCAGCCACGAAGACAGCAAGAACTACCTTATTTCCAAAACGCCGGTTACCGTTCCCGTGCAGAACTACGCCGTGCATAAAATCAGCGACATTGATCATAAAATAGAAAACACCGTGATGTGCGTTATGCTGCGCGGCGCATTGCTCCCGTCGATGATTATGTCCAAAGAGATTGAGGAATACTCCTCGCACGGCTATGTAACCCCGTTTGCGCTCTTTAAAATTAAGCGGGATGATACAAAAAAAGTCGATGATATGCAGTATGTTCTCAATTTAGATATGTCGTATTTCAATCTGGAAGACTTAAACGGAAAAGACCTTATCTTTGCCGATCCGATGAATGCAACCGGCGGCAGTTTGATTACCGTTGTCAAGTACCTTGAGCGGCAGGGGGTAAAACCGAAATCGATCAGCTGTTTCCACGTTATTTCGTCGCTAAAGGGAGCGCTCTGTGCAGCTCGCGCCTTAAAGAACTGTACAGTCTATACGCTCTGGATGGATCCCGCTTTGAACTCTGCCGCCTATATTCTTCCCGGGCTGGGAGACGCGGGCGATAGAATCAATGGGAGCGATGAGTCCGATCATCCACGGAATATGATTCAGCTTATTGCAGATTACGGAGCGACCATCGCAGGACTCTACCGTCATCAATTGAGAGCGATTGAGAATGTGGTACTCCAAAATAAATAAGCGTGAGAGCGCTGATGCCATCCGCAGAGCAATGGTGATTCAGCCGACGGACGCGGCTCAACCGACAGGGGCGACTCAGCCGGCAGTTCAACAAGTGGTAATCATTCAGCAGGCGGCTGCGCAACCGGCAGGAGCAGTTCATCATACGGTAGCTCAACAGGCGGAAGCTGCCAGAACCATTGAGGATGGTCGTACGTCCGTTGTACGGCTCTCAAAAAAGCATATTACGGTTTTCGCGCTCTGTATTATCACGGCTGCCGGTTTGTTTGCAAAAGGAAGCGTCGATTCAGAAACAGCAAAGGCCTATTTTGAAATTGCCCAAGCATACGCCGATGTGTCCAAATACGACAAAGCCGTGGAATTTTACCAAAAGGCGGCAAAGGATCCCGCGCATAAAAATGCAGCGGAGTATAATTTGGCGCGAGTCTACGGACTGCAGGGCGAATGGGGAAAGGCAAAGAGCATTCTTGCGCAGCAATATACAGAAGCGCCCGGCAATATCGTGATCTTAAAAGCATACGCCTACAGTCTTGCGGCAACCGGCGACGGCGCGCGCGCCTGTGAAATGTATAAAAAGTTATATGATACTGATGCGGAAAATCCCGAAGCCGCACTCAATTACGCCCGAATATTGATTCTTTCTAAACGGTATGACCAAGCGCTTTCTTTTATCGAAGAGCTGAAAACCCAATTTACCGAAAGCGCCGAAAACAAAGCCTTTGTTGAACTTGAAGAAAAAATCAAGAAAGCGCAGGAAGAATCGGCAAAGTAGGAAAAAGAAACTTCTGATAAAGACGGTAAACTGCAGAACAAGACTGATACGGCAGAAAGTACCGAAAGCCGAGCGGAAAAAACAGCACTTGATGTTAAAACTGAATAAAGCGCTGGAAAATAAACGGCGGACGTCGAAGCTGCGGAGGTAAAGATAAAAGATGGAAAACAAACATAATCGGTTTGTCAGCAATATAGGTTTTATTCTCGCGTGCGTCGGTTCGGCTGTCGGTATGGCGAATGTGTGGGGTTTTCCCTACAAGCTCGGCAGTAACGGCGGCGGTGCTTTTTTGCTCATCTATATCCTTTTTGTCATCCTTTTTGGCTATGTCGGACTTTCTGCGGAATACGCAATCGGCCGCCGCAGCGGTACGGGGACACTCGGCTCTTATGCCTATGCGTGGAAACACGGGCGTAAAGACCTTGAGGGCATCGGCACGATAATCGGATGGCTGCCCCTCGCAGGTTCAATTACAATCGCTATCGGATATGCCGTTATCATCGCGTATGTACTCAAAGCGTTTACGCAGTCCTTGCTGGGCAGTATTATGACGGTAGAGCCCGAACAGTGGTTTGAATCCTTTGCATTTACACAATTCAGTGTTGTTCCTTATCATGCGGTTATTATTATTGTAACGCTGCTGACCATTGTGCTCGGTGCCCATACAATAGAAAAAACAAATAAAATAATGATGCCGCTTTTTTTTATATTGTTTGCCGCCTTAGCAGTTCGTATGGCTTTTTTGCCCGGCGCCTTTGCAGGGTATAAGTTCTTATTTACCCCCGATTGGAGCCATTTAAAAAATCCATCCGTGTGGATAACCGCGATGGGGCAGGCATTTTTTTCGCTCTCCATTACCGGATCGGGGATGATTGTTTACGGCGCTTATCTGAGCAAAGACCATGACTGCGTTGCAGGAGCAAAAAACACCGCGTTATTCGACACCATCGCGGCGATTGTTGCCGCCCTTGTGATGATCCCCGCGTGCTTTGCCTATCAGATGAATCCCGCCGGCGGCCCCGGTTTGCTGTTTGTTGTTCTCCCTTCTATTCTGCAAAAGATGCCCGGCGGCAGAATATTCGGCATCGTATTGTACCTTGTCGTTGTCTTCGGAGGCATTTCCTCCTTGCAAAATATGCTTGAAGTTGTCGCCGAATCGCTGATGCATACTTTTAAGGGCTTAAAACGAACCGTGGTAATTACCGTACTTGGCATTATCACTTTCGGGATTGGTGTATTTATGGAACCCATCGCGGACACAAGAGGCGCAATTCTCGGCGGCTGGGGCGCATGGATGGATTTGGTTTCCACGTACATCATCCCAATAGGGGCAGTGCTCGGCGCGGTTTCGTGGTTCTGGGTAATGAAAAAAGATGAGCTATTGGACGAAATCAATACCGGTGCAAAGAAACACTACGGTAACGTCTGGTACTATCTCGGCAAATACGTATACACACTCTTTGCACTGTTTTTATGCATTGTGGCATTGGTACGCGGCGAAGGGTTCTAGGCGCTCAAAAATACACCGAAGAACCTCGCTGTTCGGTCTTGATCCCTTCATCCCCTGCTTGGCGGTGAGTTTTATCTGCTTTATCCTTTGCAGCAAGATGTGTAAACCGAATC
>CAUVHB010000037.1:0-8521 GCA_963551335.1 uncultured Treponema sp. | reverse complement strand
GATTTGATTGAAGAAATAGTAGTAGATGATTTAATTACAATTGGAATAGGGG
This sequence comes from uncultured Treponema sp., assembly GCA_963551335.1. GTDB lineage: Bacteria > Spirochaetota > Spirochaetia > Treponematales > Treponemataceae > Treponema. The sequence continues at coordinate 8,469 of CAUVHB010000037.1, read as the reverse complement.
AATTATATGAAACTTATGATAGAGCAGAAAATCATATATTTGATTAATCTAAAGAAAGGGTGATTTTCCGACATTCTGCGCCGAACTCGTATATAATAGAGGAATGGAAGATTATTATTTTGGAGGTGGTACTCAATTTATTGATATAAGCTATTTAGTACCTTTAGGAGAATCAAATGTACTAATGACGTATTTAAGAGAAAGCAAGTCGTAGAAAGATGATAAAAATCTATGCAAAAGAAATTATAAAAGGCTTACTTCGTACAACGCTTGAACACGAGTTTGACGAAATGTCAAACTCGTGTACTGACAGGATGTCGGTGGTTCTAAGCAGAAACGAGTTTTTCGGTAGAAAAACTCGTCGTTCAAGAATGTGCGTCCTTGCACATCCTTGAACGATGGCATCCCGTGTCGGTAGTGAGTCAAAATTCGCGTCCAAGAATTGACAAGGAGGTCAATTCAGAACGCCCACGGATGGGCGGGAAATAAAACAGAAGCAAGTTTGTGTAACAAACTTGCAGTCAAGCTGAGTACACGGATGTACACCATCAAAACGGACACGGATGTCCGTGGTTCCATGCAGAAGTGAGTTTGCGGTACGCAAACTCACGTTCAGCGGATGCCATGGAGGGCATCCGCTGAACAGCGTTATGGGATTGCAGCGATAGCCTTTTTGCCGTTTGTTTTAAGCAGCAGCAACTTTTGCAGTGAATACGGAAAAACGTTGCGCCTGTAGAAAGTAACGGCAAAAAGCTACAAGCGAAAAGCCCGACCCTGTTGTTTTACTACCATTTACAAAAATAAAAATAGTAAAACAACAGGGGAACGCCCTGATAAGTGCTTGAGAGAGCCGGCAGAATTTTCTATAATTGCAATCGAGTAAGGGTGTTAAGGAAAGATAATGAGTAAAAATGATAGGATAGATGCCGCCAGAGACGATAAGGGGGAGGCATTTGATGCAGATATGATCATGCACGACAATACCGATGCGGAAAGAGACGCGGAGAGGGAATTACCGAAAGCCGTATTCGATTATCGCAAAAAATATGAGAACACGCCGCTTGTGGTGATAGCAGGGCGACCGAATGTGGGCAAGTCTACGCTGTTTAACCGGTTTTTGCGGAAGCGCCGCGCCATTACCGACCCAACCCCCGGCGTAACGCGCGATCCGATTGAGGCGCAGGCAATTATCAACGGGAAACCGGTGCGGCTGATGGACACGGGCGGTTTTAAGCTGACCCGCAGTGGCGACAAAAAAGAAGACTTGATGGATGAGCTCGTTATAGAAAAAACGCAGGAAGCGCTCCGCCGCGCTGATAAAATTCTTCTATTATTAGAAGCCGCTGCTCCCACGGCGGAAGACGAGGAATTTATCCGCTTTCTGCGTCCCTATTGGGATAAGCTCATCACCGCGGTGAATAAAACCGAAGGCGGTCGCGGCGAAGCGGAAGCTTACAACTACCTCAGTTTTGGGTTCCCGACTCTTTTGTGCATCAGCGCCGAACACGGGGATAACATCACCCCGCTTGCCGAAGAAATAACCAAGGGCTTGGACTTTTCGCAAGTTTGCGAAGCGCCCGCTGACAGTGCAATCCGCATTGCGCTTATCGGGAAGCCAAACACCGGCAAGTCTACGCTCAGCAACTACCTTACCAAGACCTCCGCATCGATTGTTTCGGACATTGCCGGCACGACGCGCGATGTGGTGGAAGGCGAGTTTTTTTATAAAGACAGGCAGTTTATTATTCAGGACACTGCCGGAATCAGGCGCAAGGCAAAGGTAACGGAGGACATCGAGTATTACTCAGTTGTCCGCGCGATGAAGAGCTTGGAACATGCCGACATTGTGTTCCATCTTATCGATGCGGAGGAAGGACTGACTGAACAGGATAAAAAGATTATCGCGCAGGCGACCAAGCGGGGCTTGGGAGTGATCTTTGTGCTGAATAAGTGGGATTTGGTGAAGGGTGAAAAAAAATTCCGCGATGTGGAGCAGCATATTAAAATCATGTTCGGTAAGATGGAGTATGCGCCGATTGTGCCCGTTTCCGCACAGAAAGGAAGCGGTATTCCCGACTTACTCAACACTGCGGTGGAGCTGTTCGGGCAGCTTACCAAAAAGGTGGAAACCTCTGCGCTCAACCTTGCGCTCAAGGATTGGCTTGAGGCGGCGCCACCTCCACATGGGCAGCGCAATTCGTTTACGCTTAAATATATGGTGCAAACCTCCACGCGTCCGGTTGAGTTTTTAATCTTTGCCAATAAGCCCGACCTTGTTTCGGAATCCTACCTTCGATACATCACCAACCGGATACGGAAAGACCTCGGCTTTAGCTCCATCCCCTTTTTAGTACGGGTAAAGGGCAGTCGCGTCAAATGGGAAGAGCGGGTAAAACCGTGACCGGCTTTTCCATCGGCGAAGTTGAAAAGATAACCGGCATTAAGGCGCATGTGCTCCGCTACTGGGAACAGACGCTGCCCTTTTTGCGCCCACAACAGGATGCGCAGGGAAGACGGCTCTATACCGACCATCACCTTGATTTACTTTTCCGTATGAAGCATCTGATTGAGGTGAGGAAGTTTACGCTTGAAGGCGCCGGTCAGCAGCTCCTCGCCGATCTTTCCGGCACGGGAGGGAGTAACCGGATTACCGAGCTTTCTGGTATCCGCAGTGAATTGCTCGATCTGTACCGGCTCTTGCAGAGAAGTAAGAATATATTTACGCCGGCTCCTGAAGAATTTCCGGCAATATCTTGACGAGAGATAGAAATTCGCATAAGCTATTGATGTGGAGGTCTGTCCGTGTTGAAGCTAAAAACTCCCTTAATCATTGCCGGTATAGTATGCGTTTTATCTATGCTTATCGGTCTGATAAGCGGGGTACGGTTCTTACATATTTTGGGGAGGGGACTTGTTGCCGGCGTAGGAGCCGGAAGCTTTGCGCTCTGCGCACGGATTCTCTTAGAGCGATTCATCCCCGATCTTTTTACACCTCCGGCGTCATCGGATGTCACTGAAGCGGCTCGTAGCGCTTCCGGATCTAATGTCAATATTACTCTGGATGACGATTTGAGTGTCGCTACGCCGGCAGGAGAGAGTGCGGAAACTACTGCTGCCCCAAAAACTTCAGGAGCGCAGACAAATCCTCAAAGTGCGGAAACGTTTTCTGTTGATTCCTCTCAGGGCGCTTCGGATACCGATACTACACATGAAGCATCGAACGCTTCAGATTCTTTTTCCCCTTCTTTCGGCGGCGGTTCCCAAGACGGTAGCGGCTTATCGGATTTACCTAGTATGGGTTCATTCATGGATGATGATTTTGATGAGAATGTCGATGACAGTGTACAAACAAATAGCAGCGGTTTTTCGATGACCGGTATTCAGACCGGCGGCACCGATAGTAAGGTAATGGCTCAGGCAATAAGAACCGTTTTAGCAACTGAGGATTAGAGGGTGGGTGTTGAGAGAGTATGGGAAATGTCAGTTTAGATACGAGACCGGAAGACGAGCTTTGGCTTGAATATAAACATACGCAAGACCCGCAGCTTCGTGAGCTTTTTATTATAAAATATGCGCCTCTTGTAAAATACGTTGCCGGTAAGGTTGCCGTCGGTATGCCAAATAATGTTGAGTTTGATGATTTGGTCGGATACGGTGTATTTGGGCTTCTGGATGCTATCGATAAATATGATCCCGAAAAAAATGTAAAATTCAATACTTATGCGGTTACCCGTATCCGCGGCGCTATTTTTGATGAATTGCGTTCGATCGATTGGGTTCCCCGTTCAGTGCGTCAACAATCCCGTGAAATCGAAGAAGTAATAGCAGATTTGGAAGCACGGCTGGGACACGCCGCAACCGATTCGGAAATTGCCGAAGCGCTTGGCATGAGCGTCGAAGAATTCCATCAAGTTTTATTGAAGATTTCAGGTACCAGTATTATTTCCCTTACCGATTTGCGGTTCGGTTCGGATGATTCCGAGCAGACACCAGTGGTAGACAGTATTGAAGCTCCATCTTCGCTTAATCCTGATGTTATTGTAGAACGGGAAGATATGAAGCGAATTATCGTGGACGCGATTAATGAACTGCCCGATAGAGAAAAAAAAGTATTAATCATGTATTACTATGAGGATATGACATTACGGGAAATCGGAAAAGTATTAGAGGTAACCGAATCGCGAGTATCTCAGATTCACACCAGCGCAAATCTAAAACTTAAAGCAAAATTAAGCAATATTCGTAAGGGTATCCGTTAGGAGCGTTGCTATGATACATTTTGAACAAATTCGGGAGCAGATGAAGGAGCAATACGAAAAGGATTCCTCCCGCTTTTTTGTTGAAGTTACCGGGCAAACCCTCGAAGAGGCGATTGACAATGCTGCCGTCGAACTTGGCTTACGCCGCTCTAGCATCAGCTATGAGATTCTACAGAAAGGCGCTTCCGGTTTTTTTGTCTTAAACCCCAAAGAATGGAAAATCCGTGCTTACGAAGCGCACAAAGCACGTCAGTCCAATGTCCATACAGAAACGGCAGCCGATTCCAGCGCTGAAAAATTGACGGAAGAAAATATGAATAGGGACGGAGCCGCTTATGTATTCTGTGCGCCCGACGGAGTATTCCTGAAAGTTACGCCGCCCACCGGTAACGGCAAAAGAGTAGCGCTTGCCGATGTCGTAGAGCGTATACGCGATAGGAACGTGGCTGTTCCGCCGGATGAAATTTTAAAACCGATTGTCAAGGCGTGTGCAGATGAATATGTCAGAATAGGGCATTATGAATATTTGCCCGGTAACGATGCGCTTATGTCCGTCGAAATCAGCGATGATGAAATGAAAGCATATCTTTTCGTGTCCCCCCCGATGCCCGGCGGCGCGGATGTGTCGGCAGATATGATTATCACTTTCTTATCGAATAACCGTGTTATTTCGGGTGTTAATGAAAAAAGAGTTAAGCATTTTCAGGATTGTCCTGTGTATCGCGAAAATTATTTGATTGCGGAAGGAACGCCGCCGCAAAAAGGCGCTGACGCTAAAATCCTCTTCAATTTTGAAACCGATAATACGCAGCTGCGGCTCAAGGAAAATAAGAGCGGGCAGATTGATTTTAAAGAACTCAATCTTATTCAAAATGTCCTTGAAGGACAGCCGCTTGCGCAAAAAGTTCCTGCTGAAGAGGGCAAAAGCGGTAGAACCGTTACCGGTAAGTATCTACCTGCCGCAGCCGGTAAAGACGTCGCCTTACCGCTGGGTAAAAACACCCGATTGGCTGAAGACAACTTGACGATTGTTGCCGAAACAAAAGGTCAAGTCTTGCTGATAAAGAACAAGATCAATGTCGAACCGATTATGACGATTGAAGGTAATGTGTCGATCAAGACCGGCAATATCATGTTCCTCGGCACCGTATATGTTAAAGGGAATGTTGATGACGGCTTTTCTATTAAGGCTGCTGGCAATATTGAAGTAAGAGGAACCGTCGGAAAGGCATTGTTGGATGCGGAAGGGGATATTGTCGTCAGTCAAGGTATTGCCGGAAAAGAAGGTGGGCATATCCGTGCAGGCAAGTCGATATGGTCAAAATTTATCCAAAATGTTGAATTGGTAGAAGCCGGCGATATGGTTGTCGTATCGGACGGTATTTTAAATTCAAAAATTGTTGCTAATCATAAAGTTATTTGCCGCGGAAAGCGTGCGGATATTATCGGAAGTCAGGTAATTGCCTGCGAAGGGGTTTATGCCCGCAATCTCGGCAGTCCCGCAGGCGGTTCCGATACGGTTATCAGCGTAGGGTTTGATCCGCGCAGTAAAGAACGGCTGGTTATATTAGAAAAAAAATTACTTGCCTCCGAAAAAGCGCTTGCTGCGTTAAAGCTTGATTTAAAATCGCTCGAAGGTCAAAAAAAGGTTCTTAAAGAATTTTCCGAAGAAAAAGAAGCGCTTCTTAAAAAGAAAAAAGAACTGCGTTATATTAACGAAACGGAAATTAAAGAGCTGAAGAATGAGATAGAACGGATACGGAATTATCTTGCCGCACTCAGAACGGAAGGACGTGTTTCTGTTTCCGGAAATGTTTATACGGGTGTACGAATCGTTATTAAAGATATTATTGAAGATGTGCGGGTTGATTGCAAAGCAACAACATTCTTTTTGCAAAACGGTCTCGTGCGGTATGGTCCTTATGAAGACTATTCCAATGATGACGACGTAAAGAGGACGCCCAGTGGGTATTCAACCGATTGATCTACAGACACTTTATACTCAACTTGATAAGGTCGGAAAACTCCAAGGGGATGCGCGCCAGACATTTGCTGCAGAATTTGAAAACAGTCAGCAGGCCAATAAGGAAGATGCTGCACGGCGCCAGCAAACCGTACAAAAAACAGAATCAACTGGAGCTGAGAAAACGGCGATAAATAAAGACGGTTCAAACGGCTCTTCAGGGGGGGGCTTTAACCATACGCCTCAACAGCAAAAAAACGAAACGCCTCTTATAGACGAAAAACCATATTATATTCAAGACCCCTCGCTTGGAAAAAAAGTCGATATTTCAGGATAATCTTATGCTTATTGCTGCCCTCGTATTACTTTGTATTAATATTGTTTTAATGATTATTTTTTATCGGAAAACAGCGCATAATTTTTCGCAAAATGCATATCGTGATCGCATTAGGGAAGAAGTAAATCGGCTTATTATCGATATTGAGCATGAATCCGATCATGCCGTAACGATACTTGAAGATAAGATTCTACAGATAGAAAAGTTGCTAGCCGACACGGATAAACATATCGCGCTTGTCGAGCAAGAGCATGAAAAATGGCGGGCACAGAAAGAATTTATCGGCGCGTACCGAGCTTCGCAGGAAGGAGATACTGAACCGACAGCCGATACGAAAAAAAATACCGTCATGATTTATAAAAAACCTATCGGCATACCCGAAACTGCGGCAAAAGTCTCTTCCTTTTTGAATCCTCGGGAACAAGTTGTTGAACTGGGACGGCAAGGATTTTCGATAGACTTTATCGCCGAAAAAGTAGACCTCCCCCTCGGTGAAATCGCACTTATTCTTTCCATAGGAGAATAGGTGGGGTATGGACTGCGTGTTCAATGCTATCAGGCAAAACAGTTAGAAAGGAGTAATGATGATTACCAACGCGCTTTTTTCGGATCTTTATGAGCTGACAATGGCTCAAGGTTATTTTAAGCACAAAAACAATCGTCCGTGCGTTTTCGATATGTTCTTTAGGCGTAATCCCTTTAAGGGCGGCTATGCGGTTCTTGCCGGACTTGAGCCGTTGCTTGAAGCGATTCAAGCCTTTCATTTTGATGAGTCCGATATTGCCTATCTTACGACTTTACGCCTTTTTGATGACGACTTCCTTAGCTATCTCAAGGATTTTCATTTTTCAGGTTCGGTATGGGCGATGGATGAAGGGAGCCTCATATTCCCCAGTGAGCCGGTGTTGCGCATCGAAGCGCCGATTATCGAGGCGTTGCTGCTTGAAGGGCTTATCCTTAACACAATCAACTTTCAAAGTTTGATTGCGACAAAGACCGCCCGCATCTGGCTTGCGTCGGGGAAATCTTCCATTATGGAATTCGGCTTGCGGCGTGCGCAAGGACCGGACGGCGCAATGAGCGCTACCCGCGCGGCTATTATCGGTGGGGCGGCAGGGACCAGCAACACACTCGGCGGAAAACTTTACGGTGTGCCGGTGATGGGTACCATGGCTCACGCATGGGTGATGTCTTTCCCAACCGAAGAAGAGGCTTTTGAACAATACGCCGCTATCTATCCCGATAAATCGGTATTCCTTATCGACACTTACAATACGCTCGGTTCCGGCATCGATGCGGCGATAAAAGTCGGAAAAAAACTGCAAGCGCAGGGGAAAAACTTCGGCGTTAGGCTCGATTCGGGCGATATGCAGTATTTAAGCGCCGAAGTACGAAAAAGACTCGATGCCGCCGGTTTACCTGATGCCAAAATCTCCATTTCCAATGAGCTGACTGAAGAAATTATCGAGTCGCTCATTCTGAATAAAGCGCCGATTGATTCATGGGGGGTTGGAACCCACATGGTAACCGGCGGGCAAGAGTCTTCGTTTACCGGTGTCTACAAACTTGCCGCACGTCAATCCGATAACGGAACATGGCTACCGGTTATGAAGGTGTCGGATAATCCTGCAAAGATTACCAACCCGGGTATCAAACAGGTATGGCGGCTTTACGACAGCGACGGATTTTTTAAGGCTGATATTATCGGTTTATATGATGAAAAAGTCGATGCCGAATCGGTAAACACCTATTATCATCCGTTAAATGATTATCAAAGTTTTTCGTTTAAGGCTGCAAAGGCGGAGGAATTACTCCACCTAAAAATTGCCGACGGCATATACACCGGTAAAAAAGAAACACTGCAAGAGATGCATCAGCGGGCAAGCCAACAGCTGGCATTTTTACACCCG
>CAUVHB010000036.1:0-8538 GCA_963551335.1 uncultured Treponema sp. | reverse complement strand
AGCATTCGGATGCAATTACAAAAGAGACGATTTCTTTGCTGGAAGGGCTGCAAAGCGCAAACCGTCAAGTGTCTGCGGCAATTTTACCGTCAGTAGTTACGCTGTCGGTTACGGAAATTAAGAAAGTCCGCAACCCACTTTCGGGGGACGGTTTTCCGTGGTTCTTCTTCGGAATGCCTAATCAAAATAACGGTGAAAAATCCGAAGGAAACGACAGTGGCGAACAGGAATATAAGTCCGAAGGTATGGGCTCGGGAGTTATCGTTCGTAAGAGCGGCAATACCTATTACGTATTGACTAACCAGCACGTTACCGGTACGGCGGAAAAGATTATTGTCAAGTTATATAACGGACATACCGCAGAAGGGAAATTGGTCGGCGGCGATCAGCGGCGGGACATTGCGCTGGTTTCATTTGAATCGACCGAAAAAGACATCGCTATTGCCGAATTGGGAAATTCCGATGCGGTAGAAGTCGGAGATATTGTCTTTGCCGTCGGTTCTCCGCTCGGATATGTTTCGACGGTTACGCGTGGTATGGTCAGCGCCGTCGGACGATCGGGCGGACCGAACAACAACATCAACGACTTTATCCAAACCGATGCCGCCATCAATCAGGGAAACTCCGGCGGTCCGCTCGTCAATATCTATGGGCAAGTTATTGGGATTAATACGTGGATTGCATCGTCAAGCGGCGGTTCGCAAGGGCTTGGATTTTCCATTCCGATCAATAACGTAAAAAGCGCAATCGACTCGCTTATTTCTGACGGTAAATTGAAATACGGTTGGGTTGGCGTCCAACTGACGAGCGCTGACGAAACGATTATGAAAGCTCTGGGGCTCGGTGAAAAAAACGGCGCTTTGGCTATAGACCTATTCTTAGGCTCTCCGGCGTTTAAAGGCGGCATCCGCCCGGGCGATTTTGTCGTTAAGCTGAACGGCAAAGAAGTAAAGAGTGTCGATCAGCTGGTACGCGATGTCGGTGATCTCCGCAGCGGTACGACCGCGGAGTTTGTTGTTCTCCGCGACGGGAAAGAACAGACGCTGTCTGTTAAGATTGAAGAGCGGGATCAAAAAATCGTTACCGACTCGTCAAAATTATGGCCCGGATTTATCGGTTATGAACTCAGCGATGAAATGCGCGATAAATTAAAGCTTGATAAAAAACAAACAGGAGTGCTGGTAACCAACATTACCAACAAAACGCCCGCGGTCATTATCGGACTGAAATCTGGCGATGTTATTACTGCGGTGAACGATGTACCGGTAGCCAATATGCGTGAATTCTATCGTGAATTGGCAAAAGTAAAAAAAGAAGTGTGGTTTGATGTACTGCGTGAAGGACAAACATTATCAACTTTACGCTATAAGTTTTAAGTAAGACAAAGACCGAAAATGAAAAGCGCCGATTAACCGTTCGGTTGACCGGCGCTTTTTTTGTGTCATTTTTGTAAGATTATCAAAATCACGGAACCCCTAAAAATACAGTGCTGAGGATGTACTGTCGTTTATTTTACCCGCATAACAAAAACTCCCTGCCAATCAATTGGCGGCGGAGAACTCTGATAATGCGCGATTCGCTCTAAGAAAACTTTTGCCGGTTGATCGTTATATTTTTCTATACAGTCCAGAAAATACTTTTCTGCCGTTTTCCATTTACGCTGGCGATAATACTTGAGTCCTTTTTCAAAGGATTCTTTTAAATCAATGAGCTTATCATTGCTCGCCTTTTGAGCCTCTTGCAATACTTCAAAGATTCGTACAACTTCCGTCTTACCTTTTACGGTTATATAATCAAGCTCGCGGCAAATAAAAGAATCATTCAGGTTGTTATAGACAGATTCTGAAATAATGGTCTTTGATCCATATTGTTTATTCGCACCTTCCAGCCGCGCTGCTAAATTAACAGTATCGCCGATAGAGGTAAAATCTTTTCTCGTTTTGGAACCAACAGGCCCAAAGATAACATAGCCGGTATTGATGCCGATTCCGAGTGAGATAGTTTCTTTGCCGAGTTTTATCGCTGCTTGTTGCTCTCGATAAAGCGCTTCTCGTATTTCTATTGCTGCCTTACATGCATTGATCTCTTTTTTAGGGCCGGCAAAAAATGCCATCATTTCATCACCGACATACTTATCAACATCACCACCGTTCTCAAAAATAATTTTAGTTTCTATATCAAGATAGTGATTTAACATCGCAATAACTTCTCTTTCCGGCATTTTTTCACACAGCTTTGTAAAACCTCTGATATCTGTAAAAAGAAAGCACAAATTTCGTGAAATGCTTTTAGAACCAACATCCTTTTCTGCATTCCGAATTGTATGGAAAGAAACATACGGCAGCATACCCCGCACAAGCGTAATGATATTTTTTATTTCCTTTGAAAGAGTTTTTATTTCATCATGTGTTTTTATATTATCATCAAAAATAAGTCTATTGGCCTCAATCTTTGCATTCCCTGAAAGGAGTTCACTTAAGATATTGGTGGTTTTTCTAATATTTACGCAAAGCTGAATAATAGGTTCAGCAATAAAGTCGGCAAGGAAGAGCGTAATGATAATTGCAGCGTAAGCAAAAATAGCCGCGAGTGCAAAGATAAAAACTTTTGCCTGAAAGTACGGTCGGTTAAGTATTTCTTTCATATAGGTTACAACGGCGAACCCAACGAGTCTTTGACCATCTTTGCGTGAAAAAGTTATGGGGTGTACATAAATGCAAGTTCCCTTGTCAGCGTTATAAATAGGCTGACTCCTCGTATTTTCATCTTTAAAATGTTTTATATAGAGAGCCGCATCTTCCGCCGTAATACGTTTTTCTTCGGCAGGTATCTTGCGTACCGACCCTGTCTCTGTTGTATAAGAAAATACATTGAAATCGGGCAGTTCCGTAGTAGTATCAATTTGCTCAAGAAAGACATGGGCTTTACTGTCTGTCGTAATAATATCAACCCGCCGATGGGGAAAAGGTGAAGATGCATTAGTCTTTTTTATACCTTCGAGAAAGGCGCTTATTTTTGCGTGGAGTCCATCGGAAAAATTGTAAATTGCTGCAACCTGTTCGGCTTGGTTTGTACCCGTTGTATTTACATTTTGCGTTAAAAGCAGCTTGTAGTTTTTTAAATCCGTATAGATGAAGGTTGAAATAATGACAATAATTGCAACAAGAATAACAAAGGTTATTTTGTGTTTTAGGTACGTTTTTCTTTCAGGCTTCTTGTGTTCCGATGCTGTTTTTTTCTTTCCTGATTTTCTATCCAACTCCTCCGCTTTTTCTTCCTCGTCAAGCAGCTGTCGATATTCAAGTGAAGACTCATTTTGTGTTTTTATAAAGGCAATCCCACGGCTGATTAAAAAAACATGAAAAATAAGAGCGATAAAAAAAGCGATGTATACCAAAATACTTAAGGATTGAAACCAGCGTATGGTATTGGCAAAGACCGTCATTCCGGAAATAAGCACTGCAAGATATGATGTTATGGCAACCAAAGAAGCAATAATAACGATCGTTCGCGGTATCTTTTTATAAAACATTGAAACTAAGATAATGAGAAATGCTACGGGCAGCAGAAAAAACGAGAAGCAGCTGATATAAAAAAAATAGAAATCTTTTTGTACCAAACCAGAGAATAGAACCGTAAACGGGTAAAGGAGTTGCGGCGTACGCTCATCATTGAGTAGATCCATTTTATCCATACCAAAAGGAAGGAGCATCAATGCCGCTAAAATAACAAGGGAGACACCGTGCAGTATATAATGATATGCAGCAGTCTTTATACGGTTGTTGTCTAGCTTTTTGTTTTCAGTCATTTTAGTGTCCTACATTTTTAGAATAGCTTATAACCGGAAAGGTCATTTTTCAACGCCTTTGTCGATACGGTAATAGTTGCCTATAGTGTACATTCTCGACCTTTTTGTCAAGAGAAAATCATCAAAGTGTCATGGTAAACGCATCGGATAAAATCGACAAGAATCGCAGAATAAATAGACTGTAAGACCATTTGAACCATCTTCAACGGTTGTACGTTCATGTACAACCGTTGAAGGCGAGTTTTATGCACGCACAAAACATCGCTGTACTGACAGGACGTCAGTGGTTCCAAACAGTATCGAGTTTTTCATCAGGAAAACTCGAAGCTAAAAAATGTACAAGGATGTACATTTTTTAGCGATGCCATCCTTGGCAGTTCTGGTTGAACAGCCTCTTTATTCTGCGGGACTACAAAAAAAACGACCTGATGCGTTTACCCTGCCTGCCCGTTCTTTGCATCTTTAAAAAAGCTGACGATAATGCAAATCATAATGATGCCGAGCGGAAAGGCGGCGATAATCGATAAACTTTGCAGCTGGCTGAGGTTACTGCCGGTGAGGATGAGCGCAGTCGGTAGTAAGATAAAGACAACTGACCAAAATGCCCGCAGGCTTTTTTTAGGTTCGCGACCTTCAAGCTCCCGCTGCGAATAAGACGCGATAACCATCGTAATTGCGTCGAAAGTGCTCGCATAAAGAGCGATCATCGTGATGATGAGCAGCACTAAACCGAATTTCGCAAACGGGAGCGTTTCCAGAATGCTTAAAATAATTTCGTCGGGGGCGATACCCGCTGCAAGCCGTTCGGCTGCCGGTAATAATCCGTGGGCTTCCAAATAAAGTCCGTAGTTCCCCAGTACAATAAACGAGCAATAAGTTCCGGCAATACCGCAGATAAGACCACCAAGTACGGTGTTCCGTACCGTCCGCCCTTCAGAGATTGTTCCGATAAAGAACGGCGTTGCGACAAACCACGCAATCCAATATGCCCAATAAAAAATTGTCCATTGCTGCGGGAATCCTGTACCGTCTGCGCCCGAAATTCGCAAGGGATCCATCCATGTGGAAAGCGAGATAAAGTTTTGCAGCATCTTCCCAATGCCGGTTATGCTTGTTTCGATAATATAGATTTTGGGGCTAAACAAAAACACAAATACAATAAGGCTTGAAAAACACACAACGGCAATCTTTGCTAGATGAGAAATACCTTTTATCCCTAGCAGGACAGCCGAGGTATATACCGCTGCAATAATGCAGAGTACGGCTAATGTCAGTTCCCGTGATTCGGGGATACCGGAGATGATAGAAATTGCCAGCGATAACAGCGGCGTTGCAAGCGAAAATGTTGTCGCGGTTCCCGCTAAAAGTCCTACAACCGAAAACACGTCGATGACGGTACCGAGTACACCGTCGATTTTTTTGCCGAAAAGGGGGCGGCACGCTTCGGAAAGTTTTTGCTTTTTCCGCTGCCGCACGTGGAGCATATAACCGAATGCAACGGCGCATACGATGTGGAAACTCCACGGGGTTATCCCCCAGTGGAACAGCGGGTACGTTGCCGCCCAATCTTGCCGCTCTGGTGCCGTAAGCATTTTTTGTCCAAACGGTGAGGCAGTGTAATAATATCCCCACTCGATAAGCGACCAATACAAAATATCGGCAGCCATCGTAGAGGTAAAGATCATGGCGCCCCATGTAAAATTACTATAGCGCGGTTTATCAAGCGCTCCTAATCGTATTGCGCCATATTTTGAAAACGCAAGATAAAAAGCGATGCAGACCACTCCGAAACCGAGAAGTATATAAAAGAAACCGAGTTTATTAACAAAAATATTCCATAAACTATCGATAGTCTTCATTGATTGTTGCGGAAAGGTAAGCAGTACCGCGACAATACCGGTTACGATGCCGAGCGGCAAAAGTGTAATAATCCAATCAATTCCTTCGGAACCGTATTTATTTTTATTATGTTTCTGATTGTTCATCGGTGACCTCTTCTTTTCGTTCATTTGTAAATCTCTCCATCTGCATGATTTGTTTATAATAATCTTTTGCATACCGGTACATTTTGAGTCCGTATTCGCCGAAATTTTCTCCCAACGCTTGTTTATAACATGTCCATAACGCCCACAAGAATCCTGCAAGCGCAACATAGATATAGACACGTAGTTTTTCCTCGCTTTCCGGAGCGCGGCGGAAATAGCGATGCATAAGATCGATTATTTGGGCTTCTGAAAAGTAGGAATAAATGGAAAACATTGCAAGGTCAGCTAGCGGATCGCACATCGCGGCGTATTCCCAGTCTATCAATTTTACCTCACTATCACTGATAATAAAGTTATCACAGATTAAATCGATGTGAGTAAGTGTTTCCGGTTTTTTGAGTGTGTCGAGTAAATCGAGCAAAGCATTCATTTTTTCACGGACTTCGGCATAATCGTAAAAAAGAATACCGTGTTTTGCTTCCGCTTGCTTTTCATAAAAATGAATCCGTTCTCTAAAATTAAAGCGGTGCCGTACCGTAACACCGGAAGTATGCAGCTTACGCGCAATCCACATACACGCTTCCAGATCGGCTGGGTTATGTGGATCAGCGATATGCATATTTTCTTCAAACTTGCTGATTTTTACACCGCTTATTTGATCAAAATAAATAACCGTATCGGAGATGCCGAGCGGCTCAATCGCTTTATACACCGCATATTCCTGTTTCCGGTTGATAAGAATGTCGGTACCGGCGCCTGGAATACGGAAAATATATTTGCTGTTATTCAGTTCAAACGTGAACGATTTATTGGTCATCCCAAGCCGTAACGGGCGGAGGTTTTTAATCTGCATTTCCGGCTGTCCGAATACGCGGGCAATCAGTTCCATCCATTTGTTCTGTGTGGAAACCATATACGAGGGGTCAAATTGACGCAGCTCTTCCAGCGACTCGAATTCATACACTTGATTGGCGGGCTGTTTATTTGCGAACATCGTCAATGTATTTAAATGGCGGATGAACACGTCTTCCCAATACCAGTCATCGGTGTCATCGCGGCGATACGCTTCTTCAATCAGCGGACGAATGGTATCGGAAAACGCACGTGAAAAATAAACTGGTCCGTACATCACCCATCCGTTTCTACCTCCGACCTTTACCTTTGTTATCTTGTCGTGTAAGCCGCAATGCAATACCCATTCATTTGTTTTTCCGTTCACTTTGATCGAAGAATACCATGAATCGTATTCATACGTGTGATACATATTTTTCCGTAACCAGTTATCGCTGGAAAGAATATAGGTGTTTTTGAGTTTGTCGCGAACATGATACAACGTTGAAAGAGTATTTTTGCTTTCGAAATCAGGATTATACACAAGTTTTACATTGTATTTATCGATGAGGTATTCAAAGGTCTCTTTCAGATAACCGACGACAACCGTGATGTCGGTAATACCTGCTTCTTGCAGCTGCTTAATTTGGCGTTCAATCATCCGTTCGCCGAAAACTTCCAATAATCCTTTGGGAATGGCGTAGGTGAGCGGAATAAAGCGCGAGCCAAAACCCGCCGCCATGATAATGGCATTATCAACCTTGCATGAATCGTATTCGGTATGAGCTTTAATGGTTAATACTCTTTTTCCAATGGCGGGCAAGCCGTTCGTCTTAAGAAGCCCGTCCTGTTCCATAGAAAAAAGAATTTGATTGACATACGCGAGTGATATTTTTAAGGTTCCAGCAATTTCCCGTTGCGTAATCGCCGGATTCTTTTTCATTAACTCGATAATTTGAAAATATCGTCTTTTCATATAAAATGCAGTATATTTTAGTTTTTGTTCACTGTCAATCATAAAATTATCGAAAAATGAACAGAAAGAGCGGACCATTGAGCTGGTACCTCTCTAATAATTCCTGCAAGCTAAGTAAAGCGATATGTTTTGTATACGATCGGTAATGCGTTTAATATGCTTGTCCAATGATTCTCTATTTTTTTCTTGACATATGCTCTTTCATGGGGTATTCTTTAAACAGAATATGGTTATCCGTGATCATACAGTATTGCTGTGGCGCGGAAGTATTCGTTAGGAGGCTTATCTTATGAAAAAAGTACTTGCAGTACTTGTAGCGTGTTGTATGACTGCATCGCTGGCATTTTCTATGGGCGGCAGCGAAGGCGGAAATAAACCTACAACGGTAAAGATGTTCCAGCTCAAGGTTGAGATTAAGGATGCAATCGATGCCTATGCAGCGGCTTATTCCACAGCACATCCGGAAACGCCGGTAAAAGTGGAAACACTGGGGGGCGGCGGCGACTATGCCGGAGCTATCAAAGCAAAACTGCAATCTGGGCAAATGCCGGATATTTTCGTCATTACCGGACAAGGTGAATACAATATTTGGAAAGATTACATTGCAGATTTAAGTGATCAGCCGTGGGTAAAGGACACCGATGTTGCTTTTAAGCAAAATGGAAAAGTATACGGCTTCCCCGTTGCGGTTGAAGGCTTCGGTTTGGCATACAATGCAGAGATTTTAAAGAAAGCAGGCGTTGATCCTGCAACACTGACAACCCGCAAAGCGTATGAAGATGCGTTTAAATTGATCGATTCTAAAAAAGCTGAACTCGGTCTGAATGCGGTTGTTTCAATGGCGGCATCCGTTGCCGGTAATATGTGGTGGTCAATCGCGCTACACAACTTTTCATGCTATTGGGGCGGCGGTTTAGCAGCGGATGACACCTCGGTGA
>CAUVHB010000035.1:0-8693 GCA_963551335.1 uncultured Treponema sp. | reverse complement strand
ATAGCACGCTCGTTGTTGCAGCTGCGTTCACGTTGCTCATTTTGCTCGCCAAGATATTCATTCCGGCAGATTAAACGCTTTACAGCTATTCTTCCACAGTTGAACCGCCAATGCTTCCGCATCCATCTTTAACAGTTTCGCCATAAATTGAACTGTTACAACAGTATTTGCCGGCATATTGCGTTCTTTTCGATGCGGCGCCGGCGGTATAAACGGACTCTCGGATTCAACCAGTATGCGGTCAATCGGCAATGCGCGTACCGTTTCGTGCAAATTACGAGCATTCCGATAGGTAAGATTACCTGCAAACGAAAAATAGAGAGGCAGCTTGAGCGCACGTCGGGCAAACTCAGCGTCTTCGGAATAGCAATGCAAAATCCCGCCTGCTTCTGGCAACCGATCGGCAAGGATGGTCAGCACATCGGCGCCCGCATCACGGTTATGAATAACAACGGGCTTTTTCGCCTTTTCCGCTATTTCCAACTGCGTAATAAATAACTCTATCTGCGATCGCCGATCCCCGTACTTTTTATAGTAGTCGAGTCCGGTTTCTCCGACGGCAATAACACCCGGCAGCTGAAGCCCTTTTTCAACCTGAAGCGCCCAGTCCTTTCCCGGCGCCATTACCTCCGACGGCGAAACGCCGATAGCATAATACACCGACTGTTCGGTTTTGAGCGTTTCATAGACCGAGCTAAAATCGCGCAAGCTGTTACAAATACAGAGTATTCTCGTTACGGACGCGCGTTTCGCCTCTTGGATAACGCGAAGCTGCGCAAGAGGATCCTCGTACAGCAATCCGATATGAGCGTGAGTATCAAAAATTTGCATCGCGGTTCCTCCTTTATGCAGCAGCTTTACAAAATAGATACTGAGTAGTCCGAAAAACAGTCAACTTTGCATGCGGCTAACCATAGGTTCTTAAAAATAGAAAGGCCTGACAAGGCTTTCGTATCATGAGCCGAGGCGTTTTTCGAGCGTGTTTAAGGCTTCGGTAAGCTCTTGCGGCAGTTTAGTACCGAATTTGGGGTAGTGGTTCTCACGGATATCCGCAATTTCCTTCTTCCAGCCTTCAACATCGACCGAAAGAATTTCCTTCATTTGTTCCTTTGAAACATTGAGTCCCTCGGTATTGATTGCGCCGTCTTTAGGCATCCAGCCGATAGCGGTTTCTACCGCGTTGTCTTTACCATCGCAGCGGTCGAATATCCATGCGAGTACGCGGCTGTTTTCCCCGTAGCCGGGCCATATAAAGTCGCCGTTTGAATCCTTGCGGAACCAGTTGACGTAGAAAATCTTGGGTAATTTGTCTGCTGTCGATTTTTTCCCGATGTTGATCCAATGCTGGAAATAGTCGCCCATGTTGTACCCGCAAAAGGGGAGCATCGCAAACGGGTCGCGGCGGATGCTGCCTACTTTTAAGTCGAGCGCTGCGGCGGTAATCTCCGAGCCGACAATCGAGCCGAGGAATACGCCGTGGTTCCAGTCGCGGGATTGATGCACCAGCGGAATGGTACTGGGGCGGCGACCGCCGAATAAGAATGCGGAAATTGGCACGCCCCTTGGGTCTTCCCATTCGCTTGCAATCGCGGGACACTGCTTAGCCGGTGCGGTAAAGCGGGCGTTCGGATGGGCGAACTCTTCGCCTTTCGGGCTTTTATCTGTCGGTAGCGCATCGCGCGTCTTCCCCTTCCAGTCTACCAGTTTACCCTTTGCCGGATGACCGATCTGCTCCCACCATATATCGCCGTCTTCCGTTAAGGCGCAGTTAGTAAAGATGGTATTTTCTTTTATTGATTCCATTGCATTTTTGTTGGAATGCTCGGAAGTACCCGGCGCAACACCGAAAAAGCCCGCTTCGGGGTTAATGGCATACAGGCGACCGTCCTTACCGAACTTCATCCATGCGATGTCATCTCCAACGGTTTCTACTTTCCATCCGGGGATGGTTGGGATGAGCATTGCAAGATTTGTTTTACCGCACGCAGAGGGGAAAGCTCCGGTAATGTACTTTGATTTTCCTTCCGGATTCGTAATTTTTAAGATGAGCATGTGTTCGGCAAGCCAGCCTTCGTCCCGCGCCAACACGGAAGCGATACGCAACGCAAAGCATTTTTTTCCAAGCAAAGCGTTCCCGCCGTAACCGGAGCCGTAAGACCATATCAGCCGCTCTTCCGGAAAGTGAGAGATATATTTATGCTCCAGCGGAGCGCAAGGCCACACGCCGTTATCAGTTTTACCCGATTCAAGCGGTTTCCCGACCGAGTGCAGGCAGGGAACAAACGCGCCGTCGGTACCGAGTACATCGAGTACCTTTGTGCCGACCCGTGTCATAATGTGCATATTGCAGACAACATATTCGGAGTCGGTAAGCTCGATACCGATTTTGGCAATATCCGAGCCCACAGGCCCCATCGAAAAAGGAATAACATAGAGCGTACGCCCTTTCATGCAGCCTTTGTACAGTGCGCTCATCGTTTTTTTAAGTTCAACGGGATCCGTCCAGTGGTTTGTAGGACCGGCATCCGCTTCTTTCTTTGAGGCAATAAACGTCCTACTTTCCACACGAGCAACGTCGGAGGGATCGGAACGGAACAAAAAGCTGTTCTTCCGCTTCTTCAAGGGAGTTGCCAGTTTTACATCAACTAATTTTTTCATCAGCCGGTCATATTCTACCGTCGAACCGTCACATACATAGACGCTATCCGGCGTACAGAGCGCCGCTACCTCGTTGACCCATTTGAGCGCCTTTGTATGTTTGAGCGTATCTATCGTCATAGTTTTCCCTCCAATCCATAACGCATTTGTTTGATAGCGTATAGCATAGTTTTTATATATTTATTATATAGATGATAATCGAAATATAAGGTTTCTGCAAGATTTTTTATCTTTAATAAATACATCCGGAAACCTCTAAAAATCTAACCTCGAGTTTTTAAAAGATGCCCCAAATTTTTTAACAAGGTTAAAATGTTTTTCGCTGTAAGGATGATAGCGCATTGGTAAGTCTACCAAGAGGGATTTTTTCATAATACTTTTTTCGTGGCTAAAGGTATAAAAACTTTGCTTCCCGTGGTAATTCCCAATGCCGCTTGCACCAACGCCACCAAAAGGCATATACGGCGTCGCGAGATGTACAATTGTGTCGTTGATACACCCGCCGCCGAACGAGACCTCCGACAGAATTTTCCGCTCTACGGCGACATCTTTAGTAAAGAGATAGAGGGCAAGCGGCTTCGGACGGGCGCATATTTGATCGACCGCCCACTGCAAATCGGTAAACGATATGAGCGGTAAGATGGGGCCGAAAATTTCTTCCTGCATCACCGGCGATTCAAAACTGATAGTGTCCAACACCGTCAGCGGCATAAAGCGCCCGTGCGCATCCTTTTCCCCGCCGATAACAACAGATTCTCCTTGCATTAAATGAGAAAGCCGTTCAAAATGTTTGTCGTTGACAATCCGCGTCATGTTGCAGGAGGCGTAAGCGTCCGTCGGTAAAAATTCTTGAAGAACAACCTTGCACTGTTCGATAAACACTTCTTTTACCGCTGCGTCAATCAGTACATAATCGGGAGCGACGCACGTTTGCCCGCCGTTCAGTATCTTACCAAAGAGAATACGCCGCGCCGCCGCTTTTATATCCGCGGTTTTGTCGATGATACAGGGAGACTTGCCGCCGAGCTCCAGTGTTACCGGCGTCAAATTCCGCGCAGCGGCTTCCATAACGAGCCTACCGACAGCCGTGCCGCCGGTAAAAAAGATATAATCGAACTTTTGCTCCAAAAGCCCCGCGTTCTCTTCCCGTCCGCCGGTAACAACCGCAACAAACCCCGGCTCAAAGGTTTCGGCAATCAGCTCGGCGATTACTTTTGAGGTTTCGGGGGTGTAATTCGACGGCTTTATCACCGCGCAGTTGCCTGCAGCAATTGCACCAGCAAGCGGCGCCAGCGTTAAATTCACGGGATAGTTCCACGGCGACATAATGAGTACAGTTCCGTACGGTTCATAATAGATTGTACTGGAGGCTAGAAAATGACTGAGCGGAGTACGCACCCGTTTCGGCTTCATCAATTTTTTGAGGCACTTGGACAAAAAGCGGACTTCTTCCTGCACCATACCGATTTCCGTAAGGTAAGTTTCCATCGGCGCCTTGTGTAAATCCTTATAGAGCGCATCGCTTATCCGCTGCTCGTATGCGTAAACGGCAGCTCCCAGCTTATGCAGCTGTTCGGCACGAAATTGATAGGATTTCGTCGCATTTGAGGCAAAAAAGGCTGAAGTATTCCGCACCAGTTCGGCGATGTCTTTTTTTTCCATAAAGTTCCTCCAGAATAAGCACATCAAGCAATTGATCAACACTGTAGAATAATGAGATCGTTCGACCAGATTCGATTCTTATCTACTCTGTCCGATGCGTTTATCCCCTCCTCGAAAAAAAATATTATAAATCGGATTCTTCCTCTATCCATTCCGCCGGTTTGCTGATATACTCTATCTATAAAAATACTACTATTATGTGCTTGGACACCAGTGTAGAGCATTATTATACTATAGAAAAGCCTCTATATAAAGTAGAGATTTTTAATAAAATTCAATAAACGAAGGAGATTCAACATGGATTTTACGTTGAGCAGAGAACAGCTCATGGCGCAGCAACTGTTTCGCGATTTTGCGCAAAACGAAGTAAAACCGCTTGCAGCTGAAGTTGACGAAGAGGAAAAATTTCCTGAAGAGAATGTCAAAAAAATGGCAAAGCTGGGATTCTTCGGTATTCCCGTTCCGAAACAGTACGGCGGACAGGGCGCTGACGTTTTAACCTATGCCATGTGTGTGGAAGAAATGAGCAAGGTATGCGGAACAACCGGCGTTATCATTTCCGCCCATACCTCGCTGTGTATCGATCCGATTATGCACTTCGGAACGGAAGCGCAAAAGATGAAGTATGTTCCCGATTTAGCCTCCGGTAAAAAAATCGGTGGATTCGGCTTAACGGAGCCGGGCGCTGGTACCGATGCTCAAGGACAGCAGACCACCGCGGTACTTGAAGGCGACCACTGGGTATTAAACGGCAGCAAAATATTTATCACCAATGCAGGCTATGCCGACGTCTTTATCGTTATTGCAGTAACCGGTATCGTAAAGGATAAAAAAGGACGCTCCGTAAAAGAAATCAGCGCATTTATCGTCGAGCGCGGCTTCCCGGGTTTCTCCATCGGTAAACACGAAAAGAAGATGGGTATTCGCGGTTCTTCAACCTGCGAATTGGTCTTTGAAGACTGCATCGTACCGAAAGAAAATCTCCTCGGCGTGCAGGGACGCGGCTTTATCATCGCAATGACGACGCTCGATGGCGGCCGTATCGGTATCGCAGCGCAGGCGCTCGGTATCGCAGAAGGCGCTATCGAAGAAACCATCAAATACACTAAAGAGCGCGTACAGTTTGGAAAGCGCATCAGCCAGCAGCAGAACACCCAGTTCCAACTTGCTGATATGGCAGCCCGTACGAAGAGCGCACAGTACCTTGTCTATGCAGCGGCATGTAAGAAGCAAGAGGCAAACGAAAATCCCAATATCCGGTATTCTGTAGAAGCGGCAATGGCAAAGCTCGTTGCTGCGGAAGTTGCAAGCGATGTAACACGCCGCTGTCTCCAGCTGTTCGGCGGATACGGCTATACCCGCGACTACCCGATTGAGCGGATGATGCGCGATGCAAAGATTACGGAAATCTACGAAGGTACGAGCGAAGTTCAGCGTATGGTTATTGCCGCGAACCTCGGCATCAATTAAGGAGGACAAGAACAGATGAAAGCTATTGTTTGTGTAAAACAAGTTCCCGATACATCCGGAAAAGTTGCCGTCAAAGAAAACGGACAGCTTGACCGCGCTTCGATGATGACCATCACCAACCCCGATGACTTAAATGCAATCGAAGCGGCGCTGCAGCTGAAAGACCAGACCGGCTGCGAAGTTGTCGCTATCTCTATGGGACCGCCCCCTGCCGAAAGTATGCTCCGTGAGCTGTTGGCACGCGGCGTTGACAAGGCAGTGTTGGTTTCTAGCCGTGAGTTCGGCGGAAGCGACACATACGCTACCAGCCAGATTTTGGCAGCAGCAGTCCGCCGCGTCGGTGTTGGTCCTGAAGATGTTGTATTCTGCGGTCGTCAGGCAATCGATGGGGATACCGCGCAGGTAGGTCCGCAGATCGCAGAGAAACTCGAACTGCCGCAGATCACCTACGCAGCTGATATTAAAAAAGAAGGCAACACGCTGATAGTCAAGCGTATGCTGGAAGACGGCTATATGATGCTGAAAGTAAAGACACCCTGCCTTATCACCTGTATTAAAGAGCTGAACGAACCGCGGTATATGAGCGTCAGCGGTATTATGGAATGCTACTCAAAGCCGTATGAAGTATACAATTACGAAACCTTAAAGGATGATCCGCTTATCGATAAAGATACGATCGGTTTGGAAGGTTCTCCGACAAACGTATACAAGTCCTTTACCCCGCCGCAGAAAGGCGCCGGTACGATGATGGAAGGCGCCGACAAAGCCGCTTGTGAAAAGCTCGTCGGTATGCTGGCAGAAAAACATATCATTTAATGAAGGAGGAGAATGTACAAATGGCTTACGATAGCAAAGACACTGAAGCCTTCAAAGGCGTGTGGGTATTTTGTGAACAGCGCAACGGAGAAATCCTCAACACCTCGTTTGAATTATTGAGCGAAGGGCGGAAGCTCGCTGATGAATTAAAGGGCGAACTCTGTGGGGTTGTGCTTGGAAAAGGTATTAAAGAAGATGCCCTAAAGAATCTCGGCGGCTACGGCGCTGACAAGGTGTACTACTGCGAGCACGATCTTCTTGCCGATTATACCACCGATGCGTATACCAAAGTGATTACCGCATTGGTACAGGATAAAAAACCGGAAGTATTCTTAATCGGTGCAACCACCATCGGACGCGACTTAGGGCCCCGCTGCGCTGCACGGCTCCATACCGGATTGACCGCCGATACTACGCACCTCGATGTTGATACGGAAAAATATAAGGAATTCCTCCGCACCAACTCGACAATGGATATCGAAAAGACACCTTTCAAGGTGAACACCAACTTGAAAATGACCCGTCCGGCTTTCGGCGGTCACTTGATGGCAACGATTGTATGCCCCCGCTTCCGCCCGCAGATTGCAACCGTGCGTCCCGGCGTTATGAAGAAGCAGGATTTTGATTCGGCAAAAGCGGCAAAAACGGTGGTTGAAAAACCGAAAGTTGAGCTTTCCAAAGCCGATATCAGCGTTGATATCCTCGAAATTAAGAAAACTGCAAAGAATATCGTAGACTTGATCGGAGCAAATGTCGTTGTTTCCGTCGGTCGCGGTATCGGTAAAGACCCCAAAGCGGGTATCAAACTGGCTGAAGATTTGGCCGAGGCGCTCGGCGGCGTTGTCGGGGCATCCCGTGCCGTTGTTGACTCCGGCTGGATGGATGCAAACCATCAGGTTGGACAGACCGGTAAAACCGTACATCCGCACATCTATGTGGCAGTCGGTATTTCCGGAGCAATTCAGCACCTTGCAGGTATGCAGGATTCTGAGTACATCATCGCAGTCAACAAGAACGCTGATGCGCCGATATTCGGTGTAGCCGACTACGGTATTGCAGGAGACCTGTTCAAGGTACTTCCAATGCTGACCGAAGCGGTTAAGGCAGCAAAAGGCAGTCTGTAATTTTTTAAGTGCGTGGGGCTGTCTAAAAACTTCAGTTTTTGGACAGCTTCCTTAGATTTAGATGCGATGTTTAAAATTAAGTCATTGCTGTATAAAGACTTAATTTTAAACTCGTCGGGGATGTTCCGAAAGTAACCAACTTTTGGGACATCCCCATGCGCCAGATTTTACATTGCTCGCAAACTGATTGTTTTTTAGAGAGCCTTTATGATGCAAAAAGCCTGTTCTTCCGCAAAGGAAAAACAGGCTTTTTTAGTATTCATGTAGAAAGGTTAAGCCAAGCGTAATCCGCTCATAGGCAACGGAGACATGGCAGGCGGCGTTCATCGTTTATCGAAAATGCAGCATCACCATTTCTCCCTGCTGTAAGATAAACTGTTTACCGGTGCACATAAACCTTAGTTCATTACGCTCCTTATTTTCAACAACGACGGTTACTTCCTTGTGCACCGGTATTCGCGTAGAAAATGACTCGCCTTTTTGCAACCTCATCGAAGAGCTGTCTTCCGTATCATTGCTCTTGCGATTCAGAATTTCTGTCCGATATTTTGGCGGCGGTAAATGAATTTTTGAAAGATAATCGTATTCGGACGGAGATTCTCTTTGAGTATGCTTCTCTGTTTTATCAAAAGTCAAATCCTTATTCAGTGTTCTTGCATTTCTTGCAAAGGTTTCTGCTTTGTCATAAGTATCATCCGCTTGTATTTCTTCATCCGTTGCAACGGTTAAATCGGCAACACCGGCTAATACGGTGATAGGAAAGTAAAGCGCTCCGGTAGTCGGGGTACTTGTGCATGACATCACACTGATGCACAATATGCAAAAATATAAATAACATCGTAAGTATTTCATATCTCAAACCTCCGTTTCTCGATCATATGGAAAATTTAGAAGAGCATCTGTTAAAAGCTGATTTTAGAAGGTACCCAATTAAGGACGTGAAGGCGTAAAAAGCCGCGCAGC
>CAUVHB010000034.1:0-8893 GCA_963551335.1 uncultured Treponema sp. | reverse complement strand
GAGCGGAAACTATGATTGACATTTGCGAAGGTTTAAACGAACATCAAAAACAAGCGGTAAAAACGGATGAAAATGCCGTGGTAGCGGCGGGCGCCGGTTCGGGCAAGACAAAAGTGCTGGCAAGCCGCTATGTGTATCTTATTACCGAAAAAAACTATCAGGTTGAACATATTCTTGCCCTCACCTTTACGGAAAAGGCGGCGGCGGAAATGCACCGGCGTATCTATCGCGAACTGCAAAAGATGTATGCAGAAACTGATGATGCAACACAACGCACCCGCGCCGGCGTTGCGCTGGATGCTTTTTTTAAAGCGCAAATTATGACTATCGATGCATTCTGTCATAAGATTGCTGTAACCGCATGCCGGCGCTTCGGTATCAGTCCCGATTTCACTATCGACCTTGCCGAATCGAAACGGCTTGCCTATAATCTTTCGCTCGATTTTTTCCTTGAGCATCGTGCAGACACAAACCTGCAATACCTGCTCGGCGATAAACCGATTACCGATTTTATCAACGACTTCTTTGTCAAACTATTAAACGACTACGTTACGGTGTCCCGTCCGATTGATTTTGCCGCTGCCTTGCAGCATCAGCTATCCGCTGCCGAAGCATTATTTACCGAGTACCGCAAACAAGCGGAACGCATTCTTGGAGATATCGCCCCTCATCTTGAAGGAAATGATAAGTACATCAGCGCAGTAAAAGAAGCATACGCGCAACTCCCCGAATTCCCGTTAACGCTGAACGATACTCAGCTATCGGTCTTTCTTGAGCGGCTGAAAGCGATGTGCAGCGTTAAAAAAACGATGGGTTCAAAAACAAATGAGGACGTAAAAGCGTGTAAAGAGCTCTGTGGTGCGCTTACCGAAAGCTCCGACCGCTTGCAGCGCCTGTATCATTTTTATGCGCACAAAGAACAGATGCAAAAGATATACGCGCTTTGCAGTGTGTTGCAGGAGCGATTCATTGCGGAAAAAAGACGAAAAAGTATTCTACACTTTGGCGACATTGCGCAGCTTGCCGTTGACGCGCTGATCACCGATTCAGACTTGCGGCTTTTTTATAAAAAACAAACCCATCGGATTATGATTGATGAGTTTCAGGATAATAACAGCCTCCAGCGCGACCTTTTGTTTCTCATTGCGGAAAAGGAAGACCGTACCGAGCAATCCATACCAAAACCAGATGAGCTGGAGCCGGACAAACTCTTCTTTGTCGGAGACGAAAAACAATCAATCTATGCGTTTCGAGGCGCCGATGTTTCAGTGTTCCGCAGGCTGTCGCAAGACTTACGGCACGGCGGCGGTTCCGCGTCGATTAACCTGCAAACAAATTACCGCACTGAACCGGAACTGCTCAACTTTTTTAACAGCGTATTTATGCGAGTCTTTTATTCGGAAACTAATCAGCCCCTTGGCGGCGCAGTGCCTGCGTTTGAGGCGGAATTTATCCCCATCCTCAGCAGAGAGGAGGAGCCCCATTTGCTGCCTCAAACGGATATTCTATTTATCGACAAAAAACGCTTTCCGAAAGGAGTCGACACTGATACGGCCTTCCTCAAACCGATTGAATGCGAAGCGTATACGCTTGCGCAAAAAATAGCCGCACTCCATGACGAACACTATCTTGTCTACGATGATGCACTAAAGTCTACGCGCCCGTGTACATGGTCTGATTTTGCCGTGCTGCTGCGCGCTTCGACCCATCAGGCAGTCTATGAACGGTTTTTCCGTGCATTTAAAATTCCGTATATTTCCGTACAGCAAAAAGGGTTGTTCCACGATGCGCCGCTCAACGACATCTGCGCCTTGCTCCGCTTAGCGGTCTATCCGAACGATAGAGCCGTGTATGCGCAGACGCTCCGTTCGCCCTTTGTCCGCCTCAGCGACCGCTCTTTTACCCGATTGATGCTGTACAGCCGTGAACATACAACACCGCCTTTTAAGCCCGCCGCAGCAGAAATGTTGGACGCGGAAGACCGGCCGTATTTCTTAAACGCCTGCGCCCTGTTTGAGCGGCTACAAGGCTCTATCAAAAAAAAGAGCAATGCGGAACTGATTACCGCGTTGTGGTATGATGAAGGGTATCGATACCTATTGCTAAGCGACCCGCGCTACCATCGCTATCTTGAACTGTATGATTATCTGTTTGCTCTTGCAGTAAAAGCGGACACCGATAAGCAAAGCCTTTCGGCTTTTATCGACACGCTCGTTTCGTATATTCACGCAGAAGAACGAGTTGAAGATATGGAAATTCCGCTTGAACATGGCGGCGATGCGGTTAAAATTATGACGGTACATAAGAGCAAGGGGTTGGAGTTCCCGATTGTCTGTATTCCCGACTGTGGGAACGCGGGAAAGCCAGAAAAAAAAGAAGGTATGGTCTTTTTGCACAAAAATTTAGGTCCCATTGTCCATTTACCGCCGGAGACGAAAAGCGAGCCTTCCGCCAATATCTTTTTTGAGGAACTGCGGCAGGAAGCAAATGCCAAACACCTTGCCGAAACAAAACGCCTCCTCTATGTTGCCGTTACGCGGGCTAAGGTGCGGCTGCTGATGAGCGGTGTGCAGGAAACCGATGTCGATAGTGAGGACTTACCAGAAGTGCCCCGCAGTCTGGATGAAATCCGGCAACAGCTTGTACAACCTCAAAAGGAAGAAAATAACCGAAGTTTTTTTCAGCTCTTAGTACCGGCGCTTTCCGACGATAGTGGCTGCGTGCATTTTACAGAGGTGTTACCGCTTCCTGCCTCGACAGTACCGCATACTACGAACGACCGGCAGCGCTTTAATCGCGATGAAGTGCGTACGCTGTATCGGCAGACGGCCGAAAAAAACTTTCCGCTTGCGGAACCGCGTGTTATACCGGCAACTCAATTTGAAAAAGACCAGCAGTGGCTCCATTTAAGCGAAGTATCCTCTGCAAATCAGGAATTACACGATATGGAATATTCTCAAACGAAGTATGCGCATCCGGAGGAAGATGTAAAGGTGCGTAATGGCTCCGGCGAATCGAACGGCGATGAACTTTCGTCTACAGAGTTTGGAACATTGGTTCACAAGGCGATGGAAGCTCGTTTTTTAGGGCGCCCGTATACATTGCCTGCAAAGTACGCGCGGGAAGTAGAAAAACTGTGTACGGCATTCCTTTCTTCTCCGCTGGGACAAAAGGCTGCCGAGGCTTCATTCAGAAAGACCGAATACGGCTTTTTAACCTTGTATGAAGGAAAGCTCATCATCGGACAAATTGATCTGTTGTTTGAATCTGAAGATACCGTTTATATTATCGATTATAAAACTGACCAAAAAATCTATCCGGAACAGCACCGCAGGCAGCTTCTAATCTACAAAAGCGCGGTAGAAAATTTTTATCAGATGTCCGGATTTGGACAGAACTCTGGTGCGCAGCTATCGCCCAAGCCGGTTAAAGCCTACATTTTTTACCTTCGCAGCAATACCGCTGTAGAGGTCGTGTAGGAATTTAGCCGGCTCTTGGCACCGAACAATGACCGGAAAGCTAGCAAACCAAGAGCCTGTTCAACCAGAGCTGCCGGCTTAGCAAGCTGTTGAGACGATTTTCTGATGTATATCAATTTTTATTTGCTGCGAAAGTAAGCATCGCGGATTTCGCAGAAATAGACGTAGTGAAAATCTTTCTTGGGATAGCAGTCGATAATGACTTGCGGGTCTAAAAACAAGTCCATATCGAATTGGCTCCGGTAGAGCTTCCTGCACGATACGGTGAGCTTTGCTTCCTCAAACCCAATAACAGTATTGTCGTGGAATATCGGTGTAAGCCCTGCGCGAGCGGCTTTGTCCTCATCCCTTCCCGACACAGTTCCGCATATTTTGAGGGCTTCGCACATTTTTTTATCGGTAGTATCCAAAAAGGACACGCTCAAGTAGTCTTCTTCTTCGGCAAATTCCGCTGTATAACGCTGGGGTCTAATAAACAAAGCCGCCATCGGGCGGTTCCATAAATGCCCCATCAATGCCCACGAGGCAGTCATCGTATTCCACTCGCCGCGCTCCGTTCCATGTCCTGCGCTTATCAGCACCCCATGCTTTGCCAATGCAGAAAAAGGTTTAATTACCTTGTCTACTACTTCAGGTGTTACTTGTAAAGATTCAAACATACATTCCTCCCACTCAAAAAGATATACGGTTATTGCTCATCGGTGACATCTTCTTTCTGTTCCATTGCTTCCCCTCTTTTAGAAAAGAATGAGACGGTTACATAACCGATAAGAAATACTGTTCCGGAAACAAGCCGCATCGTAAAAGGCTGACAGCTGGTATTCGAATAGAGATAGAGTATCGAACCCGCAACCAAGCCGAGAATAAAAGCATACATCGGTGCAGGAAAGCGTTCCAGCAATACGGCAATCAGCCGCGCTCCGACAACGAGCCCTGCGCCAACGCCAAGCGCAATAGGTATAAGCAATAGCATATTAAAATCCGCGACTGCTTGCAGCACTGTCGGATATACGCCGAAAATCAACAACACAAACGAGCCGGAAATACCCGGAATCAGCATCGCAACCGCAGCCAAAGCTCCCATTAGCGCTAATTTAACCGCAAACGGCAGCGAAAAAACAGTAACAACGGCAGCTGCCTGTACACCGCGGCGCTGTAAGAAAAACATCCCCAGCATCAGCGCAAAACCGGCAGCTCCGCAGCATAGCGTTCCATACAACCATCCGGATTTTAGGGAGCCATTCTCTGCAACTGCTGCAGCGGGAATGCCGGCACGAACCTTCCGGAACAAAAACGGTATACTTCCCGCCACAATCCCAATAAAAAAGGCAGTGGTCTGCGTCGGATACGCATGGTAGAGCAGTGTAATAACCTTTGCAAACAGCACAATTCCCGCACCGATTCCCAAGGCAAGGCAAAGAATATCCTGCCACGCCTCCTTTATCCGTTTAAGATTGAGCGAACTTAATAAAAGCAATTTATCATAAACGTTGCAGATAACGGCAATCGTGCCGCCGGAAACTCCGGGCACAACATTGGCAATTCCAATGAATACTCCGATGCAGAAAAGTTTTAGTAGTGAAATCATACCGTATAAACCTTATATTTTTTCATATTGATACGACTTGATATGATATATCCGCATTTTTGTACTTTACTAAGCCGTACAAACCCTATTTCGCCCCTGTTCTTTTGCACGGTACAGCGCTTCATCTGAATGTTTGAGAATATCTTGCACATTATCGTTATGAGCGCAAGGGACTAAGCCGATTGAACAGGAAACGGCTAACTCTGGATGTTCGTTAAACGTAATTGCGTTGACTTCTTTACAGACATTTTTGCAGAGTGTTTCGGCACGTTGAAAATTTCCCCCGACAATAAAACAGAACTCATCACCGCCGTAACGGATCAGCGTATCTTGATGGTCAAAGGTTTTCTTAAACACATTGGTAATTGCCAGTAAAATATTGTCGCAGAATACACTGCCGTAGGTTTTATTCAAGGTGCCGAAACGATCAACATCCACCATTGCAAAACTGACGCCGGTAGTTTCCGCGTTCCGACGTATAAGATCCCCGATATTGTCATCCAGATAGCGCCGATTAAAGAGCCCTGTAAAGGGGTCGGTAATCGCGCGCTTCTTTGCTTCGTCGCCCCACTGAATAACCTGCGTTAAAAAACTGTTTGTCCGCAACAGGCGAGACACCGTACTCGACAGCATTTGTTGTAAGATGGAAACGGCAATAACAGGGTCATTTACAATAATCTGAGAAAAATCTCGCGCTTTGAGCATAAAACAGGAAGTGTTTTCCACCGCTGTACAAGACGCTGAACGGGCTGTTTGTTCAAGTATGGACATTTCCCCAAAAAAGTCGCCGGAACGCAGCCTGCCCAATTCGATATTTTCTTCCCCTGATTTTACCGAAATCGATATACATCCTTGAACAATAATAAAAAGTTCCGACCCGATTTCACCTTCATATACAAGGGTTTGTCCAGTCTCTACCTCACAATAAAAGAGAGAAGAAAGCACAACTGCCATTTGGTTAGGGGTGAGGTGTGAAAAAAGAGAAGTTTTTCGCAAAACTTCAAGCCATCGCTGTTTTACTTCGAGCATTCTATATCCTCCGGAAATAAAATCATCGAACCGCCGCGCTGCCTACCAACCAGCGGTATACCGGAACATCGTGTTACAATATCTGTATATCTTTCCCCATGCTGAGGAAAGAGCACAATACCGAAACTCATACTCAAAAAGATTTTTTCGCCATTGCAAAGATGCGAAATATCCAAAGTTTCCAGTTCCGTTTTCATTTTTTCTGCAAAGGCTAACGCGGAATCGTGATCGGCGTATTGATGGGTAAGAACAGCAAATTCATTCCCTTCATAGCGTACCAATATAGCATGTTCCGAAAAAGTCTTTTTTAAGTGTCCAGCAATAAAAATAAGCGCACTGTCGCCTGTTTCGTGTCCAAAGTTGTCGTTGATCTGTTTAAAGTTATCCGGCTTCATCATAAGGAGCGCGAACGGTTCTTTACAAAATTCCGTAAAGGATTCTTCTAAATAGGTGCGGTTAAACAAGCCGGACAGCTTATCGCTATATACTTGATTTCGTAGCTCGCGTACAACGGGAGAATTTTCTTTAATAAGCATATTTGCGGCTCTGATACGTTGGGAGGTAAAAATCAACAATGATTGAAAGAGATGCGCCAGTATCCGCGGTTTATCGTGGAATAATGCTGCGAGCGGCACCCCACCCTTGGGGAACTCCAAGATTTTGGCTTGTTTACACGCTATTGCGTACGCATCATGTGGTTTACCGGTCAGCAAGGTAATTTCGCCAAATAATTCGCCTGCAACAAATTCAGCCAATACGTTTTTTTTATTTGGAGAAAGAACTTCCGCACTGCCGGTCAGCAGAAGGTACACCTTAGAGCCATTTTCTTCAGGTGTAAAGATCGTACTGCCATCTTCAAACTCGTTTGCTTGACAATGTATCATAATTTCGTCTAATTCACTGTCAGTCCAGCCTGAAAAGAATGATGTTTTTTGTAAAAACGCTTTTGCTTGAAGCGTTAAGTCCGCTGATAATGGTATTTCTTGCATGTCCTGTACTATATCATAAAATGAACAGGTAGTCAGTAAAGCGCGTATAATTTTTTATGGTCAGCACGTTTTCAGTGATAAAAATGGAGTGGAGACGTATTTTCATGTTGCTGCGATATTTCTTCAATGACTAGTTCCTACTGTACAGATGCCAAATATATGGTACAATGCGCTTTCTGCGGTCTCTCAAGAGGGTCTTCAGTTTTTGGAGAGGGCCTTATCTGTAACCGATCTTAATCCTGATAAAAAGGAGTTTGTTATATTCATGGATCACTTTGGAATATGGGGAATTATCCCTCCCGTCTTAACTATCGCGCTTGCGTTCATTACAAAAGACGTCATCGTTTCACTTTTTTTAGGAATTTTCTCCGGGTGTATGATCGTTGCCGGAGGGAATCCTGCAACAGCGCTTATGAGTCTCACTGATTTACTTGCCGGTTCTTTAGCCGACGGCTGGAATATCCGCATCTTTCTATTCTGTAGCTTGCTGGGCGCATTGGTTGGTATGTTGTCAAAAACCGGAGCGGCGCAGGCATTTGGATTGTGGATGTCTCAAAAGCTCAAGAACGGAACCGCATCTCAATTTGCAACATTTATATTCGGTTTAATTGTTTTTATCGACGATTATTTTAACTCGTTAACCGTTGGAACGGTTATGCGGCCGATAAATGATAAACACAAGGTACCGCGCGCAAAGCTCGCTTATATTTTGGATTCCACCGCTGCGCCGGTGTGTATTTTAGCGCCGGTTTCAAGTTGGGTTGTGACGGTTATGTCTATTGTAAGAAACTCTGAAGGATTCAATAAACTGGGTATTAGCGACTTTGAATTTTTTATCCGCGCGATTCCCTACAATCTCTATGCGCTGACAACGATTTTGATGATTCTTGTCATCATCCTGTTTAAATCGGATTTTGGCGCTATGAAAAAATCAGAGGACTTAGCGAAAACGTCCGGTCTCTTATGGAACGAAAAAGCCTACGGTGTTATTTCCGGTGATGTTCCCGAAGAACAGACTACCCTCGCAAAACCAATCGATATGCTGCTGCCTATTTTGCTCCTCATTGTTTTTGCTATTGCCTTTTTTCCCGCTGTGTCGTGGCTCAACGCGATAGATGGCGCAGCAATTACCACTCTCTCACAAGCAGCGGCATCGATGAGCCTCCGCGATGCTTTTATCAATACTGATTCATCCTATGCGCTTTTTTACGCTATTATCTTTACTTTAGTTGTTACCTATATTTACTATCTTGCGCGTCGGCTTATGAATCTAAAAGAAGCAAGTGAAGCTGTCCGCGATGGAATAAAATCGATGGTTCCCGCTCTGATCATTTTGACGATGGCGTGGTCAATTGGAACGGTGATTCGTTCATCCCCTGCAGAAGGCGGTTTAGGATTAGGACGCTATCTTTCTGAGCTGGTGGTTAATAGCTCGTTCCCGTTGTGGATACTCCCTTCTATCGTCTTTGTACTGTCAGCGGTGATTGCATTTGCGACTGGTACGAGCTGGGGAACTTTTGGCATTATGATTCCGATTATTATGCCGATTGCGGTCGGATTAACGGAAAACGCCGGACTAACGCAAAACGCAGCGTTTAATGCTGTCTTTATTTGTATTTCGGCTGTGCTTGGCGGCGCTGTGTTTGGCGATCATGCATCACCTATTTCGGACACCACAATTCTGTCTTCTACAGGAGCTGCATGCCCGCATTTAGAGCATGTCGCGACGCAAATGCCATACGCACTGTTTGTCGCAGCTTGTTCGGTTGTTGGATTTATCGTCGGTGGGATCTTTATGAATATTCTTT
>CAUVHB010000033.1:0-8912 GCA_963551335.1 uncultured Treponema sp. | reverse complement strand
CAACTGAACAAAGTATCAACTTTGGAAGTTGTTCAATTAGTGCGCGAAAAGCGCACACGTTAATACGCGATGTTTGCCGAACGGCAAACTCGGCGTGTTTTTCAGCCGCGCTATTTCAGCGGCTGAAAATAAACGTTCCTTAAAATGCAACAGTTGAACAAAATATCAATTTTGGAAACTGTTGCATTGATGCGCGGAATGCGCATACGTTAATACGCGATGTTTGCCGAACGGCAAACTCGGCGGTTAACGAGGCAGCCCAATCTGGCTGCCGAAGTTACACCTTCCAATATTTTGCATCGATTGCGGCTATGATTGTGCGCAAATCTTTTTCCAGCGGGCGGTCATCAACTAAAAAGTCGAATTTTTCCGCTATCTGCGCTAAGATGTCTTCAATATTTTCCGTTTTGCTTGCACTCAACCCATTCTTTTTGCGAATTTGAATTGCCTGATAACAGGCTATCATCAATGCGCTCAATACCTGTGCCGTCAATACAATAACCCGTGTGCAATCGCGCGCGGCTATCGTTCCCATACTCACCTTATCTTGATTATGACATT
Source organism: uncultured Treponema sp. (assembly GCA_963551335.1). GTDB lineage: Bacteria > Spirochaetota > Spirochaetia > Treponematales > Treponemataceae > Treponema. The sequence goes on along the minus strand of CAUVHB010000033.1, from coordinate 8,351 downwards.
CCGTTGAACGAGAAAAGACACTTGCAGGCATGGTGTTTTTTAATGCCTCGGCAGTCCATGCGGATGCGCCGATCTGTACCGCTTTTAATCCGTGGTTGTATGAATAAGCAGAATCGGAACCGGAAAGATTGGGCGGTAAACCTTTATTCATTTTTTCATCAACTAAAAGCGCAAGCTGCCTGTCCGCTAAATCCGCAAAATTTGCGACAATGTTTTTTAAACTGTCCATTGCAAAGGCAATGTGTCCGCCGTAAAAATGCCCGCCGTGAAACACGGAATGATATTCGGGAGAGACAAGCGGATTATCATTTGCGCTGTTCAGCTCCGTTTCGATAAAAGAGCGGAGGGTCGGTTCAAAGTCATAAAACACGCCGATGATATGCGGTGCGCAGCGGATACTGTAGTTATCTTGTATTTTTTCTGGGATAACGGAGTCCTGTAATTTCGATGAAAAATTTTTCCGTACTAAGTCCGCTGCGTGACTTTGCCCTGGATGCGGCTTCATCGCAAATAAGCGCGGGTCAAAATGATACTCGTTTCCCTTCATCGCGATAGAAACCATCGCGGTAAGCCGGCAGGATAAATCCGCAAGATATTTTGCACGGCAAAAAGCCAAGCACGCGACACCCGTCATCGCTGCAGTTCCGTTCATAATAGCAAGCGCTTCTTTTGGGCGCAGGGTAATTGCTTTTAAGCCGCATGTGTGCAATGCTTCTGTGGCGGGCATAACGGCGCCGTTTAAGACAACATCGCGCTCACCGATTAAGACCGCAACGATATACGATAACGGCGTTAAATCGCCGCTTGCCCCGACGCTCCCCTCCTGCGGAATACGCGGCAAAATATCATGCTGTAAAAGATTGAACAGCGCCTCCACCAAATTAAAGCTCACCCCCGAACAGGCTTGCACGAGCGAGACCAATCGCACTGCGATAATTGCCCGGGTTGTTTCCGCATCAAAGTATTCCCCCAAGCCGCACCCGTGGAAGCGGGAAAGGTTTACCGGCAACACATAATAGCGGTCAGCAGGCACCGTTTTGGTACACGAATCCCCATAACCAGTGGTTACGCCGTAAACAGCCCCGTGTTCGGCAATCATATTGTCCAAAAAATCGGCGCCCGCATTTATTTTTGCTATAAACTCAGGGGTTCTATTCAGATCAATTTCACATTCTTTTTTCGCTATTAGCTCTATATCTTCTATTGATATTTTTTGCTCACCGAACACAATCTTTTTCATGGTTTTTCTCCCCTATGGGTTCATCATCATCTACTTTTGCAGCTGCCCATATATCAAAAAAATTATACCACTGCAGCGGATATGCTAAAGCCTTTTCTTCCAACAGCCGGGCATATTCATGCATTAAGGCTCGTATTATTTCATCTTTTTTCTTTTTTTCTCTGCTCACCACAGGTTCATACAGAAAAAAATCATATTTCGACACAAAGGTATCGTTTTCCCGCAATGCGAAAAAATAATAGAGCGGAGCCTTGAGGATAACCGGTAATAAAAAAGCGCCATATGGCAGTGCAATATCCCCTCCTAAAAACGGCAGGAGAACTGCTCTTTGCGTATGCTCGGAAGGAGTCCTATCTCCTGCCAGTACGATTATTTCACCGCTGTCAAGTTTTTCCTGCAAGAGCAGTGCGGTTTCAATCCCGACTGTACGGGAATTGATCACATTGATGCCGAACTTTTCCTGAATGGAGCGCATAAATGCATTAAAACGAGGCGACATCGCAGTATCAATAATAATATTCACCGTAGTATTATGCACACCGTCTTTATTATCCTGTATTGCCAATGCTCGCAGCAAATCGATATTGCCTAAATGCGAACAGATAAAAAAGCAGCCTTTTTTTTCTTTCAAATTTGTGATGATTTCTTCATACACATCGCGGTTTTTTATAATAAGATCCTCAACCCTTATCTCTTGTTTCCATGCGGCAATACGCTCCACCAGTGAAAGGCTGAAAGAATAAAAATGCCGGTACACCATTTGAGCGGATGGCACAACCGCAGGATTATACTGTGCAATGCGCTGAAAAAATGCAGCGGAAACAGCTCGTTTCGCAGGTGAAAAGCAATAATAAAAGAACGTTACCGGTTTGAGCAGAAGCGCGATATGTTTAATATGTAAAATATTGTAGATAAAAAGAAACAGCCTCAGTGCGAATCCATTACCGCCGGTTTCTTGTATCGTTGACCAATGCTTCATAGATGCATCCGCCGCTTAAGCGCATAAAAAAGGATAACCGGAAAGCGAAAAAACATTTCGCAACACAAAAATGCGTGCTTTGTACTCAAAATAACCGTATCGCGGAATGCTTTGTAGTGGGAGCTTCCGTTTTCCGGATAGGTTACATCCACGGGTAGATAGATGATCGATACCCCCCTCCAATAGAGGCGGGTTAAAAGCTCCATATCTATCGGCATTCTTTTGCTGATGAATGGATTGCGGTATATCTTCCATGTTTCAGCGACAGGGTAAATTCTAAAACCGCACAAAGAGTCACGCACATCCGGTGTCAGCGTTGTAATGGAAACAAAAAAATTAGAAACCTTCCGCCCATCTCTCCGAATTGCCGGTACGGTACTGTCGTAAACGGGATAGCCGATAATACTATGCTTTTTACTCTTTTCTGCCATGCTCCGGTTGATAAATAAGGGCACTGCGGCAAGACTATGCTGATTGTCCGCATCCACTTGGAACGCAAAATCAATACCGTGCTGTTTACAATAGTCAATCCCCTGTTTTATCGCAAAGCCCTTACCGTTGTTTTGACTATTGCCGATTAAGACGATATTAGCGCTGCCGTCCGCTATTTTTTTTAAGATTACTTTATTTTCTGCATCGCTGCCGTCATCGACAATAACAAGCGGTATACCGAACGATAAAAAGCGCGGTATGGTGTGTTCCAAAAGAGCCGCGTGGTTATAAACGGGTATTAAAAAACAATACGTCCATGTATTCGAAGCGTTATTCATTATGCCCCTTCTAAATGCAACACGCCGGAAGAATAGGCTTTATCCGCATCAGAAAACGAAAACGAGAGCTTCCGCTCATTGGGAAAAAAATCAAGGGAAAGGAGCAGCGGTACATCGGGGCGGATCATCGTGGTATACTTTAGTTTTTTGGCGCTCTTGATATATAACGCATGAGAAAACAATTTTTTTGAAATATCAAATGCCGTTTTAACCTGCGCCACCGCAGGAACAATATGAAACCCGTCAAAATGCCCGCGGAAAAAGCGCGAATCTTTCGGAAAGCATATATCCATTTTTACCGAGTACCGACCGTTTCCAAAGCTGACAGGCCGCGCCGTATAGTGATATGGAGCCGCGCGGTTTAAGATGCTTTCCAGCTGCGCATGATCGATTTTTCCCATCGCATTTTTCGGAATGGCTTCTAAAATAGAGATTTTTTTCGGTGCGAGCGTTTTATCAAAATAGGCGGATAAATACTGCTGAATCTCTTTTTGGGCAGCTTGTTCATCGCGCAAGGATAGCGCATACAGCGGGGTATCTTTTTTTAATACGATAAACGACACCGTTTGTTCGCGATGATTTGTTTTATGGTAGATTGTATGACAATCAGCGCAGGCGGGCAGCGCTAAGAGCTTTGCGTCGATGTCTTTGAGATCAATGCGGCGCCCTTCAATCTTTACCGTAGAGTCAACCCGTCCGAGCAAGGTAAAAAGCCCCTCATCAGTACACGCAATAAAATCCCCTCCTGTAACCGTTCCGTCAAAGTAAGGGGACTGCGCGGTAAACGTATTATCCGGCGCAGCCGACAAACTGACGCAGGGAAATGGACGCCACAGCGGATTTGTCTTTTGCTTACGCCATGCGATGCCGCCTGTTTCGGTACTCCCGTATATTTCAATTGCTTCCGAGCCAAACACATCCGCACAATTTGCACTTCCTGCAGCATCGAGTGCTCCCGCAGAAGAAAATACCGTCCAGCGTGTGGAAGATCCCAAGGGAATTTTCAGCATCCGCTTTAAAAAGGCGGGACTGCTGATAAATGTGATTTTATGCTGCGCAGAAAAAGCTGCGCATGTTTCCAAATAGTTAATGCGGTTTGCAAAAATCGGACAGCGTATTGCAAGGGGGAGCAGCACATAAAACAAGAAACCATATACATGATAATGGAGAACGGACGTCAAAAACAAGCTATCAGAGATGTCTTCTCCAAAACAAGAAAAAAGCTCTTGCACTTCCCGTTCGAGATGGGAAAATCTTTTCTCGATAATCTTCGGTTTGCCGGTACTGCCTGAAGTATAAAAATGAATATCGGCAGAAGCGCTGATCGTTAGTCCCTGTAAGATCGTGCAGTCAGTTGAGTCCTGATGGGTAGCATCGTCTAACAGCTGCACAATATTGAGCTGGGATTCCGCCGTGTCGGAAACAAAAACGGTATCATCGGTAAAGAGGTCTTTGAGATACGCATATTTACCAGTATTGAGCAAGCATACCTTCTTTTTTGCCAATAAAGCGGTAAAAAACACGACCATAAATGCGTAGATGTTTTCCGAAAAGATTAAAAAGACCGATTCCCTTCGTGCAGAAAAATGCGGATATACTGCGGCAATAGCATGCACAAAGTCACCAATGGTCTTATTTCCCTTATGATCAGGCGACGCCAAAAAAGGCAGGGGTGAATCCCGTAAGCTATAAAAATCAGTTTTACTCAAGAGATTAAACATGAGCTGTCCTTAATGAATACTACCGGCGTGCAACGCTGCCTGTGTTTTTACATGGCATTGCAAATAACATCAAGAATTTCAGAAAGCGTTCTTTTATCTTTAAAATCCGCTGCCGAAACATTCAGTTTCAACATATTATTCAGCGTAACAATCAAATCGATAATATCAATACTGTCAAGATCCAGATCGGTAACAATATTTGAATCCAGCGTGATTTTTGATTCTTCAATTTCAAATTTTTCTGTTAGAATTTTCTTTACTTCTTCAAACAGCTCTTCCTTTTTCATTATTTACTCCTATTGGTTGGTATGTGGTAGTTGGTATGTGAGGTTTTTAACGCTCTGAGGGGCGCTCAAAATAAGAGACCTTTTACCGCTGCACGGCGTATCCCCTACAAAGGGCTATCGCTTACACAGCATTTTTACTGATAAAATCGCTTAAGGTTGCCACCGAATAAAAATGCTTTTTATTGTCTTCTTCATCTTGAGAAAAACTGATGCCGAATTTCTTTTTGAGCGCAACGCCAAGCTCCAGCGCATCAATCGAGTCCAAGCTCAATCCCTCCCCTGCAACAAAAAGAGGGGCTTCTGCATCGATGTCTTCCGGTTTTACATCTTCCAAATCCAAGGACTGAATAATAATTTGTTTTATCTCGTTTTGGATTTCTTCTTTAGTGTTCACAACTATCCTCCGAAAAAATACTATTTTGTATCGCTTCCGTTACTGATCGTGCAGCCTGAGCAACCGGCTCGTGCATAAACGGCGCTATCTTAATCATTGCATGGGGTTCCAATATCAAGCGGGCATAGCCTCTGACATGCACTTTGAATAAAGATTCGTATTTCCCTAATCCTACAACATCTTTTGCATTGATATGAATCGGTAAGATGTCAGCGCCTGCCCGCAACGCAATTTGGGCAGCGCCTCTTTTGAGCGGTTTTCCAATTGTTTCCGGTCTGGTGCGCGTACCTTCCGGAAAGATTATCATATTATTACCGTCATGTAAAGATTTTTTGCAACGCTCCACGAGTTCTTCGGCGTTTGCAAAAGAGCTGACAAAAAGCTGCCCGACAATCTTTTTAAGCCAAAAATTATTAAAAAGCCGCCCCGCAACAATACAGTCCGGATGCGGCACCGCAGAAATCAGTACAATAACATCAATAAGCGACGGATGATTGGCAACGATAACCGTAGAACGCATATCTTTATAGTTCTGCATCGCCGAAGTGTCAATTTGGAAGTGTGCCCACCAAAACAGAAGTCGGATAAAAAACGAAAAATGACCGCGGACAATCGCCATTTTTGCATTGTATTGGGTACGTTTGTCCCATACAAATAGGTGAATCAGCGGAAACATGATGAATGAGGCAAATACCGAGCAGAGGCCAAAATAGGTAAAACAGGCGAATTTTCCTATAATATTTCTCAGTATGCGCAATTTATCCATTTTTGGCTATCTCTAATCGATGTACGCGGATGCAAGCCGGCGTAGCGTGCGCACTTTGCACAAAACTGATAAAGCGCTTGCACTGATCATAGTTTTCCGGACTGACGGTATTTTCTGTCGCGACAGCTCCGTTCGCAGCATCTGCCCCTGCACAAGATGCGATAGCTCCCATATCTCCCGCATCGCAGCATTGAGCTTGCGGCGGCGCAGAAGCAAACCGAACTGTGTACCCCGTGCCGTGCAGCGAAAGTAAAAACGCCGCGATAAATGGCGTGTTTGTTTCAGCGGAAATGTTTTGATACGCCTCCGGCAGCCGCTCCTCACCGACTAACAACAAGAGCTTTTCTTCTTCGCGGTGATTTTCTAAAAACGAAAGCGCATGGATCAAGCCTGCCTCCAATTGGTAGGACATGGTGCTGAACGCTTGCGCTGATGCATGATTTTTGAGTGAAATACCCAGTAGCCCGATTGCGGTATTAAAAACTGATAAACTGAATGCGGTAGGAGAGACTTCCTGTGTTTCGATTATCTTTTTTGAAATAGCATATTGGCGCTGAATTTCCCCGTATTTTGAAACGGAAATAATCGGCAAGCTCATCCCTTCCGCTATGAAGCGCTGTGAGGCGGCAAAACACAGTTTAGTAAATTGGCTGCACCGTCTTCTCAGCATCATCGGTACAAAGGACACATCTACTTCTTGCAAATCTTCCGTTGGTTCCCAGAAGAAACTATCCAGTATCGCACAATTCCAACTTTTCATGGTCATTCCCGTTAGGACACCCGGAACTGCAGCAGTGAATACGAGTTAATACCGAGGTTATGATGCGTTTGCACCAGCGAACAGCCGGCAGCCTCAATCGCTCCTACTAAGTCCGAATATGAATACATTTTACTGTTTCCATTTGCCATTGCCGCAAAGTAAATCGACGTCGCTTGAATCGAATAACTTGCCGCTTCAAACCGCTGCATATCCCACAAAGGTTCAAGCACGAACACCTTACAATGCGGCGGCACACAGCGCTTTATTTTCTTTATGATCTTTTGAATTTCCTCAAGAGAAAAACAATCTAAAAACTGGCTCATCCACACCGTATCAACATTGGACGGCAACTGTTCATCAGGATTCAAAATATTAGTGGGATAGCTTTCTATTCTATCCTTAAACGCAGTCAATTCGGGATTATTGTGCGCCATCGCAATTTGCGGTGCTAAATCGACCATTGTTACGAGCACGCGGCTATTATACGAAAGAACAGCCTTGGTAAACTTTCCCGTATTGCTGCCGATGTCCATGATATGCTGAGGATTTTCTTTAAACACAATCGGTAATGCGGCATCAAAAATACTATCTGAATAATAGTGATCAAATGCAAACCAGCTCTTTTTGACCTGCTCCGGCAGCGCCGACAACCCTTGATAAATGGTATCCCAATCTCCAAAAACCTTTAATCCGGCGGGCGTTCCCGTTTTTAAACTTTCCTGCAAATAAAAAAAGCCCTGATAACAGACATCGTTGATAAAATTCATATTTGCTTTTGTCAACTCATCATTGAGCAAAAAATAGCCGGTTTTTCCCAATACATACAATTGCGGTTCGGAATGAGGTACCATCTTTACCAACTCCAAGCTCAAACTGAACTCCATCAGCAGTTTTACCGCATACGAAGAAAGCCCTGTCTTATCGATGATGGCATCTATCGTGATGCCGTCTGTTTTTGAATCTTCTATCGCTTTTAGAATATGGAAGTCAATCATTGCCTTTGCTGTTTGAAAAGCAGCCGGCGCAAATGCCAATTTTTGTGCAGCAAACTTTGCCTGCAACGCAGAAAGAGTATCTTCAAAGTAATATGAATGCATAAAGCGCAGTATATCCCTATTTATTCCACTGTGTCAAATGTGCAGATAGACAATACAGGGAAATCAGTTTTTGAAAAATGATATTGCGATTTAACCATTTCTATGACGTTTTTAGAAAAAATGAGGTGCTTTTTTAGTAGTTTCCCGGTGATTTTGGTCGGAAAACCTATGAAAATGGCAAAAACTGAGTCCCGTGTAGACAATACCTCTTGCAATTTATACTGTCCAGATTTTTCTCGATATTCCTCTTGACTTTTTATTCCAATAAGTATAGTATTACCGCCATTACGGGGGCGTAGCGAAGCTGGTTATCGCGCTGGCCTGTCACGCCGGAGAT
>CAUVHB010000032.1:0-8914 GCA_963551335.1 uncultured Treponema sp. | reverse complement strand
TCGGCTTAATCCATCGGGAAGCATTCCGTTTCTTCTTGTCGTTTTGGGCTATCTCCTTATTCAAAACACCGGAACTTGCGGAGCGGTAGCCTCCATTTATCTTCCTCTGCGGCTTTATAAAACGTCCGATTTTCTGTATACTGCATCCCATGCGAGTTACTACGGAAAAAATCGTATTCGGCGGGAAAGCGCTGGCACGGATAGATGGGAAAACGGTATTTATCCCTTTTGCACTCCCTGATGAAGAACTCGATATTACTGTTACGGCAAATAAGCGCGATTACAGCGAGGCTGTTATTAAAAAAGTCATTGCATCTTCTTCGCGCCGGATTGACCCTCCTTGTCCTTATTTTGGACGTTGCGGCGGGTGCAATCTACAAATGGCGGATGAAGCATATCAGCAAACACTCCGGCAGGCAATGGTTGCTGAGCTTTTCGATAGAGCGCATATTATGCCGGAACGTCCGCCAGTTTTTATTACAGGACCTGCATGGGAATATCGGAATAGATTTCAATTCCATACGGATAAAAACGGAACAATCGGAATGTACGGTTGTGCGAGCAACATGGTTGTTCCCGTTCACGATTGCCCTATTGCTGTACCTGCGTTGCGCACCGTTTTGCAACAAGGCGGCTTGCAAAAACTTTTTCCTCGCAGTAAAAAACTAGATAAAGACCGTTACCATGTTTTCGCACAAGATGACGTATACAGCCCTGTTCGTCCTGACGCTTCGGCACGGGTGAACAGTACTGTGCTAACCTTTAGCGTATTCGGCTTTTTTCAGTCGAATATCGCAATGCTGGAAAAACTGCTTGAACCGGTATCGGATATCTCTCCATGTAAGAGGATACTCGATTTTTATGCTGGCGTTGGCACCTTTTCAGCTTTTTTAACGGACAAAGCTGCCGAGCTTCACTTAGTGGAACACAACGAACGGGCGCTGCGGGCGGCACAGCAAAACCTCGACCGAATTATTGCGGAAAAGAACAGCCCATGCCGCTGCTTTTTTCATGCTGTTTCCGATACCGATTGGCCGGACATCCCCGCCGCACAGCTTACATATAATGCCGCTATCATCGATCCGCCGCGGCAGGGTATCCATGAACGTGCTCTTGCTTATCTGGGGCAAGCAAACATACCGCGTATTCACTATGTTTCATGTAACCCCGCAACCTTTGTTCGTGATGCGAAAAAACTCAGCGCATTGGGGTATCGATTTGTCGAATATCGTTTATTTGATTTTTATCCGCAGACACACCACTGCGAACTTTTAGGAACTTTTATACGATGAAAAAAACACAACACTTTTTAACTGCTGTATTCACCGCAATCTTTTCATGTATGTTTTTGCTGATTCCTACACGGTCACTTACTGCACAAACCATACAAACAGAACAAGCGCAATGGTCGGCGGTTATGGCGGGGGAAACACTGTGCGATCCGGTCTTACATGGAGAATATCTTTATACATTGAGTTCTGATCAGGCGCTTAACTGTATCGATTATACCGGCTCCTTTGTATGGCGGCGGAATATTGAGCGGACAATAAAACCGTTTTTAAGCATATCAAGTTCGGGGATATTGATTATTGCAGATGCGTCGGGGATGCTGCAAGCAGTTTCCGGACAGGGGATTTATTTGTGGTCGGTACAGCTGCCGGAGCCGGCAGTATATGCTCCCTACAGTACCTCTGACGGTAGAATATATGTGCTGACGAAATCCACTCTTTACTGTTTTTCCACAAAAGGCACACTAAAGTGGGAGGTTAGGTTATCCGCCCCGCCAGCACGGCAGCTGTGCGAAACGGGAGCGGCATCATTACTGCTAACACTGACGAACAAGGACTTTGTAACCGTTTCGCTTACCGGACAGGTGTTGGATACAAAGTCGCTAAAAAAAGATATTACAGCGCTTTCAGCCGCTCCCGGCGGGTATGTGATGAGTACCGGCGACGGCATTCTCGCCTATTACCGTATCGATGGCGCCGAAGAGAAAAAAGCGCTTTCAGTTGTATCGCAGGACGAAAGCGATGGGCTTGCAGTCTGGCAAATGCAGGAAACAGCGCCGTTGTTTATGCAAAGTTCCGGTAACGAACTGGTATGCATATATGCCGACGGTACCGTTTCGGCACGCTATATCGCCTCTAATAAAATCACGTGGACGGCAAAATTGAATAGCCGTATCTCACTTCCATTATATTATAGCAAAACGGACGGCGAGTATTATATTGCTTGTAAAGGTATAGCGGCAATTATCAGTGGAGCGGGAAGCGTAAAGCGGGAACGGAAAATCGCAGCATCTGCTTTTCTGCCTGTTATTACGCCGAGTGGTATCCTCATTGCCGTTGATGATTGGATTATCAATAGCTGGAGACTGGACACAAAGATTATGCAAAGCTCTCCCCAGAGGGAAGCGCTGCCGCACTATCAAATTTTGAAAACACAAGAAAAAGCACAAACTCTTCCTTTCTTTGTTCCCTATGGGGATACGGGTGCATTATTGGCTGGCATTGATGATGCTATCACAAAGGGTACAATCGGTACAAATGAAGCAGCCTACGCACTTACCCTGCAAACTATTTTAACGAATAATCAGCGGGCTGCATATTTTCCATACGATTTTACGATTTATGAACGAGCGCGGGCAGCTGAATTGCTCGGTCGATTGGAGTCGTTAGAGTACCGAGCTGTTCTGCTTGACGAGGCGGCAAAAACTTCCGACCCGACCTTGGCTGTTGCAATTATCCGTGCATTAGGATTTATTGTTGCAGACCCAGACGGAAGCTCAATCGAGGCAATTCAACTACTGTTAAGGCGCTGTGGTGTGCGCGCCTATGAACCGGCGTATGCCGCTTGTGATGCGCTGACCGAAATTGCAAAATATGGCGATAAACAAATTGCCGGTTTGTCCATTAAAGCGCTGTTTACTATTGCCGTGAGTGCTTTCCCCGAAAATATTAAGCAGTATGCAAGACAAAAAATAAAAACTATAGTAGAATAGGTTTGAACTTTGTTTTACTGAGAATCTCCCTTTTCCGGGATACGTCCTAGGGGTTGGGATTTCTCCGTATCATCTTCATAGAAAGGGGTTGTTCAATGAAAAGAATAGCGCTTGTATGCCTCTGTACATTTGCCTTGATGAGTATGGCTTTTGCGATAGAGGTCGATCAAAGTGAATTGAAGCAGACAGAAAATACGTCGATTGAATTTATCAACTACACAGGTTCCCACGACGAAGTCGATACGCTGCGGGCAATCGCTGAAATCGGGGAATCGCTGGGCGGAACTGCTCAGCGCGGACGTGCCGGCGATATGAACCGCTATGCCGTTATCCATGCAGTTGATCAGTCGGTGAATACCGGCCTTGATGCCGATATCCTGATTATCGGAAGCGGAGCAAGAGTAGACCACATCAACAACGTACGGGTTATTATCGCCGGTTATTTACGGCGCGCTTATGGATACTCTGAAAAAGATGCAAATACGATTGCACACTTTGTAACGATTTATAATGCCGTATACCGTGGCGACATGGATATGTTCAAGAGTAAGTATAAGGCGATTGTGGTTAATAATTTGACAGCTGATAAAGTGGGTCTTGCACTACGCTATGATGAATGGCCCGGAAAGACGCAGATTGTTATTCCGCTCTCCGACCAGAAATACAGCGGTACACTGAGTACGATCGACACCAGCTCTATTTCCGATAAAAACGTTGTAAACAAGATGCGTGAGCAGGATGATAAAGATATCGCAACGCGCAAAGACATGATCGATCTGAAAGAGCGAGAAAGTAGCGCTGCCCGCGACCGTGCGGATGTTGCACAGAAAGATGCCGATGCGGCTCGGAAAGATGCCGATACAAAACGGACTGAAGCTGCGGCTGCACAAAAAGAAGCTGATAAATCAAAAACAGTTGCCGCTCAATCAAAGCAAGATGCAGAAAAAGCCAGAAAGGATGCGGACGCTGCAAAGAAACAAGCGACTCAATCTGCGAAAGATGCAGCAGCTGCACAGAAGCAGGCTCAGAAAAATCCGAATGACCAAAAAGCTGCTGAAGAAGCTTCAAAAAAACAGCAGGAAGCTGCAAAAAACAAACAAGAAGCAAACAGTAAAGATAAAGCTGCTGCAGAAAAAGCAAATGCAGCGAAAAAAGATAATCAAACAGCAACGGCAAAACAGAAAGAAGCGGATGCAAAGACAAAAGCCGCTGATGATGCCGCTAAAAAAGCTCAAGATAAAGAGCAGGCTGCCGCTTCTGAAAAGCAGTTTGCCGATACAAAAGAGAAGGAAGCTCAAAGCGACCGGAAAGATGTTGCTGCCGATACTCGAAAAATTCTTGAAGAAAAGCGGGCAGAACGGAAAGCTCAAGATGAGGCGGCTTTTGCTTCAGCATTACCCGGGACTGTACTGAAAGTTGTTGACTCAGGTTCCATGTTGTCTGAAGTGGTGTTGTTCGACCTTAAAACGGAAAAACCGCTGAAAACCTCGTCGCTAAATACAGTTCGCGGACGTGTGCTTATCGAAGGTTCAGATTCGCTTATTGCGATTGCCGGTTCAAAATCCGGTAACCAGATGATTACACTGGTTGCCATCAACCCCCGCACGTTGGAAATGACCAAACAGGCGACAGTACCTGTTGCTGCAGAAAGCCTTTTAATACAGGTTGACGACAGCTACTATGCGGTGATTGAACAATCAGGCAAAAACTATCTTGCACGTTTTAACAATAAACTTGAAATGCAAACAAAATCGGCTGTAGCCGTTCTTCCGTATACCGCGATAACCGTTACGGAAAAAGGCTTGCTTGTCCAAGATACGACAAACAATATCCGCCTTTTGAATGCGGATAATCTTGCCGAAGCGATAAAGTAAAGTAAAAGCTTACAACCGTCAAAATAGCAAAAAGCCGATTGAACCAACTGGGTGTTCAATCGGCTTTTTTAGTTTAGGAGGTTTCGCGGAAACGTTAAAACAAATTCGGCAGTACAAGACGGATAAAAGCGGTTACGCAGAATTTACTACCTTGAAGTTCAAGGACGCAAATAGGAACAAAAATGTGTTTTACACGAAAAATACGCAGGTATGTGTAGCAACAGTTTCCGTATGTCACTACAGGTTGTCGATTTCAGCTTCAGAAAGACTTGTCATCCGCATAATAAAATTAATATCGCAATGTGCCTGTTTCATCAGTTTTGCCGTTTGCCGTACTCCATCGGAAAAACCTTGTTCGATGCCTTCCGCGAAGGCTATTTCTCGTTCTTCCGCTCTTTGTACAGCTATATCGGTTTCGTAATCATATTCGGCTAATAGCAGATTAATAACCTCCCTCGATTTTCTTTGTAAGTACTCTGTTAATATTCCTTTTTGAATGCATATCTTTACCGCATTGGTAAAACCGTTTTCGGAATCAAGACGTTTTTGAATGCGTACTTCTTCTACAAAAAGACTGTATTCATCTAACGCTTTGCAGTTCTTTAAAGAGGTATCGAAAACTTGTTAACGCTGTTGATCTTGCAAAAAAGCAGCAAAATTCTGAACCCGTTTTAATGCACTTATCCATGTATTATGACCTGTGCGTCCTAATTCTTCATTTGAACCACCCGTACCATATTCCTGTACCAAGTGGTCAATGTTTGATTGTAGTTGTTCAAAAGATAGATTCTCAATTTGTAGAATACGCTGCACTGCTGCTGCATACTGTTGGGCAGTACTAGGGCTTAATTGCCGTATCTTTTCCATATAGGATATAAAATGCTCGTTGGTAAAGGTATATGTACGTGTATAAGCCGCTGCTGTTTGTACCGAAGTGTTGTGTTTCGGCATAGAACTACTCAGTGCTTCGCTTGTACGCTCTCCTCCACTGTCCTGACACCGAATTGATAAGAGGTTCATATACTCACTTTTAAGATTTTTGAGCTGCTCCTGTATAACGTCATATTGTTCCTTACAAAGAGCTTTTATTTCGTCAGTATTTTTTATTTTTTGAAAATAACCGGATTCTTGCTGAAACTGTTCTATTTTTTTTATTCTTTGTACTTTTTCTTCATCACTTCCATCTGTGTCGTTTTTAATAAAATCTTTGAAGTCCTTTGCGCCTTTTTTAGTATTGACTGCACTTGTTGTAACCATTATATTGCCATATAAATTTAAGCCGCAGCATTCTCTATTATGCGGAATTAAATGATCTAAAGTCCATCTCTTTTCCTCATATACGGTACGGATGTCCTGTCCCGTATAGGGGCATTTATAGTCAAAATACTGTATTGTTTGTTCAATTTGCTCCACAGAACAGCCGCCAAGCATGTCGCTTATATCACTAAGAATGCATCGGACAAAGATATTTGCCGCATCACCGGCATGTGTCCGTCTGATTGTTGTACGTGATTTTCTCATTCTATTCGTTTCCTGCATTCCGCTTTTCTCCATACAGTCTTCTCCTTACTTTCCATGCAGCTCCCGCCGCCTGTCACTCGTAGTTTTTCACTTAATACTTTACTGACCTATTACACTTATTCGTCCAATAATGCTTGTATACGGGATTTTTCAATAACATACGCTGCCAAGTTCACCCCTTTAGTTATTTCGGTAGCATAAGATAAATAATCTTTTTCGCCATTTCCCAACTTTGCACTTTGAATGATACTTTTCGCAGTATGCCCTTCCTGTTGAATAACTTTTGCATATTTTATTCCGAATAAATGGATGCTTGTTGCCTTTTTCCCCTCGGGAGCATTATTATACATTGCGCTTATTGCTGTTCCCAATTCTTGTACAGTCATATATGGTTACCTCCTTGCAAAAAACTCGATACCAGCAAATGTACACGGATGTACATTTGCTGGCAAGGTATCTATCTGAATGCTAAAAAAATATCTTATTCCGTTTATCGTCGTACCGTTTTTCATATTTTCCTTTACCAAGGTATGTCCAATCATCCTTACCGGATTTTCGATAAAATACATTACGATGCAAATCTGCTGTTATACCTACGGGTATTACAGCATATAATCCTCTGCCCTCATAGACAAACCCGTCATTCTCAAGAATATTCTTATATTTTGTATCATCTGAAAAAAACGTAACCAGTTCCCCTTCCACCGTTATTTCAGACCATTGTCGTTCCGGACCAACTATTCCTAAATCGGACTTTTTATATTGTTTTCCAATTTGCAACTTCATATATTCCTCCAGTTATTCAAATGTTATTTAAAATGCAGCAGGTTATTTCCCTACATGCGGCATAACCAAAGTGTGCGTCTTTTTGTTCTATATCGCCACTGCTACCGTTATAGTTCCAGACAGCTTCCGCCGCCTGAACTCTCGTAGTTTTCCCCGCGGAACTAACCGTCCGCGGGATATGTTCCCGCCCCATACGGAGCGGGTTTTTCAAAAATCTCATGTCTGTGTAAAACCGCGCCCATCCGTCGGGTTCTGAAACAGGATTTAACAAAGAAAACATAGCTACTTAGCTTTTCATTCAGAACCCAGCGTGGGAACCAATGCGGGTTCTTAGGGCAGAGCCCTAAGTCGCCGTTTTTCTTTAGATGGGGTCATAGGGGAAGACTTTTCTTTTTATCGAAAAAAAAGAAAAGTCTTCCCCTGATTGGTTAAAAGCCTGCGAGACAACAAACACGAGTATCATGGTGCTTGCCATAGTAGTCCACGTAGCCGCCACTGAAATACACGTCCCACGCGTAATAATCGAAGTCGGAATTCTGCGACGACGACCAATACCATGAAGTACCGAGACTTGCATCTGCATAACTGCTATTAAGACTGCTTATCTTTGCAAGGCTTGCACTAATAGCCGTTCTGTTCTTATACACCTCGCACAGTTCCGCAAGACTTGGCATATACCAGTCAAACCTCTTTTCTCCAAGCTCTGTCTTATATGTTTCGTTATAAGTATTTACCCACTGGAACGCCGGATAGTTTTCTGCTGCATCCGCAGCTCCTGCTGGGTCTATCGACTTGATATACTCCCAGTTATCACTGCCGTCTGTGTCGCCGGTAAAGGTTGCCGTTTGGGCTGCTCCGCTGCCGGTTGTACTCGGTTTGCAGATAATGCCTTCAAACTTCGTCGTGTAGCCGGCGCTGCCATCCTTTGCCCAGCTAAGACCGCTACCGCTTGTATGCAGTGCAATACCTACAGCCGCTCCATATCCGTTTGTTCCGCAGATAATCGCAACCGGCGGATTGCTTGGGGTTATAGCAGTATACTCATCTTTAGATTTAGGTGTTTTATCCGCAAGAACGATCTTCCCTACAGTGTAGGAACTATAGTCTTTGACAATAATCTTTCCCGATCCTTGTACAGGAGAGCCTT
This sequence comes from uncultured Treponema sp., assembly GCA_963551335.1. Taxonomy (GTDB): domain Bacteria; phylum Spirochaetota; class Spirochaetia; order Treponematales; family Treponemataceae; genus Treponema. The sequence goes on along the minus strand of CAUVHB010000032.1, from coordinate 585 downwards.
CTGCAGGTGTACACGTAACGGTAAGGTTTGTTTCTCCGGCAGTATACGGACAGTCTACCTTCGCTGTTACTAGAGTGTCGCTAACAATTTTTATATCGCTTAAAGCAAGGGTTCCGCTAAAGCTTGCTGCACTGATGCCCTGCGCGGTAAAGTTCTTTCCTTTAATCGTTACCGGTAGCTTATTGCCAGCATAACCGGTTCCCGCCTTAGGTATACTGATGCTTGTAATTTCAGGCGCACCGTACAGCTGTAAGGTACTTGTTTTGCTCTCTTTTACCTCATCAAAGTACACAGCAGTGGCGTATATTCCGCTTTCAGACGGTAAAGAAAGTTCGGCAGTAAAACCTGTTGCCGTGCCCACACCGGCAGGGACGGTTACTGTGCTTCCGCTCACTTCGGCTCCCTTTGAATCCAGCAGTTTTATTTTTGTTTCACCGCGGATATCAAAGTTGGTTCCCGTTACCGCTACACTGACCTTCGTTGCACTGCCGAGTTTGAGTTTATCAGGCGTAAGCGCTATATTGCTAACCTTTGCAGGAGCTGAAACGATAAAAGAAGCGGTAACTTTTGCAGGAGTGGCGCTGT
>CAUVHB010000031.1:0-8942 GCA_963551335.1 uncultured Treponema sp. | reverse complement strand
AGGAGACGATTATGTGGAAAAACTTAGATGAATGCACCCTGTTTCAAGATTTGCAGGAGGCAGAAATACCGGATCTCACACAATGGATGAAAGGAGACGGCGGCGCATACCGGATAAAACAATACTCCATCCCGATGGCTGCCGGTATGCACTACAATTATGCTGCAAAGCAGGTTGATGAACGAGTACTTACCCTTCTTGATGCGCTTGCCAGTGAGCAGCAAGTAACAGTAAAGTATCAAATGCTCCTTTCAGGTGAAGAAGTCAATACCGGGGAGCATCGAAAAGTTCTGCACCATCTTACGCGCGGACAGTTGGGAGACGATGTTATCTTCAATGGTAAAAATATGCGTACTTTTTATCTGGAGCAGCAAGAAAAAGTCCGCGAATTTTCCGAGTCGGTTCGGAATGGTTCCATCGCCGCTCCATCCGGTAAGCCTTTCACCGATGTGGTGCAGATCGGTATCGGCGGTTCAGACCTTGGCCCGCGCGCGTTGTATCTTGCGTTAAAAGCATGGGGGGAGCGGCATAACAAGCTCAAACTCCGCGCTCATTTTATCTCAAATGTAGACCCCGATGATGCGGCGGCGGTGCTTTCCGTGCTGGACTTATCGACGACGCTGTTTATCTTGGTTTCAAAAAGCGGCACCACGCTCGAAACGCTCACCAACGAACGGTTCGTCGGGCAATTTTTGCAAGAGGCGGGCTTAAATCCTGCCAAGCAGATGGTTGCTGTAACGAGCGAAACGAGTCCGCTCGCCAACAATCCTTCATACCTTGCATCCTTCTATATGGATGACTTTATCGGTGGGCGCTACTCTTCTACCTCGGTATGCGGAGGGGCGGTGCTTTCGCTGGCCTTTGGCGCCGATACCTTTGACGCCCTCCTTGCCGGAGCCGCCGCCGCAGATAAGCAAGCGCTTGACCCGTGCAACACCCGAAATGCCGCGCTTATGGATGCTCTGATCGGTATCTATGAACGGAATATCCTCGGTTACGGTAGCACTGCCATCCTGCCCTACAGCCAAGCGCTTTCCCGCTTTCCGGCTCACTTGCAGCAGCTGGATATGGAGTCCAACGGAAAGTCGGTGAACCGCTTCGGCAAACCGATTCACTATAAAACGGGACCGGTTATCTTTGGGGAACCCGGCACCAACGGACAGCACTCGTTCTATCAGCTGCTGCACCAAGGTACCGATATTATTCCGCTCCAGTTTATCGGTTTTGCAGAAAGCCAGTACGGTAAAGACATCACCGTGGAAGGTTCTACCAGCCAGCAAAAGTTACTTGCCAATGTTGTTGCACAGATGACGGCTTTTGCGCTCGGTAAACAGGATGACAATGCAAATAAGAGCTTTGCAGGAGGACGTCCTTCGAGCCTTATCTACGGAAAAGCGCTGACGCCAGAAGCGCTCGGCGCGTTGCTGGCGCACTACGAAAACAAGGTGATGTTCCAAGGCTTTATCTGGAATGTCAACAGTTTCGATCAAGAAGGTGTCCAGCTCGGCAAGGTGCTTGCAAAAAAAGTTTTATCGCACGATATGCCGCCTGAACTCGCCGCTTACGCTCGCCTGTTCGGTCTATAAGGAAGCGAATACGCTACAGCCGGTATGCTCAAGATTGTATCCGCCGAGTTTATCAAAGGTGCTATCAATAGCAAGCAATTCCCGCAGATAGGCGTTTCCGAATTTGCCTTTTTCGGGCGTTCCAATGCGGGAAAATCTTCGCTTATCAATATGCTTCTTAATAGAAAGAACCTTGTCAAAACAGGCGCAAAGCCGGGCATGACACGTGAAATTAACTTTTTTGCGGTAAATGCTCCGGCAGGAAAGTCGCCAAGTGCAGAATCGTTTTGTGTTGCCGACCTCCCCGGCTACGGCTTTGCACAGGTATCCCAGATGGAACGGAAACGGATTGATGCGATGCTCTACGATTACTGTACAACCCGCTCCACGCTTAAAACAGTATTTCTCTTGATGGATATTCGGCGGGATCCTGCTGAAATTGAACGGCAAACCTTGCAGTTTTTCCGGGAACACAACATATCAACTGTCTTGACGGCGACTAAAGCCGATAAGCTCAGTAAAAATGAACAGGAAAAGCAACTCCTTGCCCTTGCATCCTTTTTTGAATGCAGCAAGGATGAAATAATCGTATCATCTTCTACAAAAAAAACAGGTAGAGAAAAGCTCTTGCAGCATATTTCCGCCTGTCTAACGCATCGGACCGTTTTTTAGCAATCCCGCAAATTTTTAGCAATCCTACAAAATAATTGAGGCTGTTCAATCAGAGTTAAACCTCGTCGCGGTTCAAATGGTCTCACAGTCTCAATTATTTAGCGATTTTTATCTACTCTGCCTAATACATTAGACAACCCATTAAAAAAATAGACAAAATTTTCAATAAAATTTTTCCTACTTGCAGTAGCTCGTGTTTTTGTATTTTTTCGGCTTTATGCTGTTTAATTGATTTTTTAAATAAGCTGCATTTTCAGAATTTTTTCTTGCTATTATCAATAACTACAATCGGCACTGAGTATGCAAGTATGTACCTTGTCAACGAGCTTAATCTTGGGCGAGGGCTTCCCACGCTTCGGTGAGGGCGGCGGCAGTTTCCTGCAGAGTTTGAATCTGCTGCTGAACACTACGAGCCTTTTCTCCGTCGGTGTAGACTGCGGGAGATGCGAGCTGCGCTTCCAGTTCCTTTATTGCATCTTCGGTTTCGGCGAGTTGCGCAAAAATACGTTCTTCTTCTTTTTCCCGCTTACGCTTTTCCGCCCGCTGTCTTTTTTGTTCTTCATAAGAAATCACTGCGCTGGAAAGCGCTCGGCAGCCGGTTTCAGGGACAGTTCTTGCGGCTGGCGAAAAAGGCGCTGCCGACGGTTTAGTGGCAGAAGCTCCGCCTATTTTATCGGCAGAAGAGCTGCTTATTTTGCCGAAAGAACTGCCGCTTGTTTTGCCCCCGCTCGAAAAAGGCGCCGCTTGCTCCGATTTTCCAGCTGCACTGCCATCGGCTTCGGCGGCAATACGATAGAGATAATAGTCGTAGGCGCCCGGGAAGTTTCTTATGCGGGTACCGGCTCCGGGCGCCGCCGACGCCGTCAGCTCCAAAATTCTGGTTGCAAGCCCTTGGATAAAAAACTTATCGTGCGAAACAAAGATAACCGTCCCCTCAAACCGCTGCAGCGCATCGAGCAATACATCCTTGGAGTGGAGGTCGAGGTGATTGGTCGGCTCGTCCAAGATGAGGAGGTTCAGCGGCTTTAACAGAAGTCGGAGCAACGCAAGCCTGCTTTTTTCCCCGCCGGACAGCACGGAAAGCTGTTTGTGAATATCATCTCCGCGGAAGAGAAAGGCGGCGAGCATATCGTAGAGCTTAGGAATAAGGTGCGTCGGCGCTTCCCGTTCCATCAGCTGCATAATCGTTTCACTGCCGTTAATCCGCTCTGCCTCATCCTGCGAAAAATAACCGGTGATGATGCCCGCCCCGTATTTTACAGAGCCGGTATACGAGGAATCCTCCCCTGCCAGTATCCGCAAAAACGTGGTTTTACCGGCGCCGTTTCGTCCCGCTAATGCAATGCGCTCCTGTTTGGTTACGGTGAGTTCCGCATCTTTTAGCACGAGTCGCTCTCCATACATCTTTGTAATTGACTCAGCTTGTAATGCAATATTCCCTGAATGCGGAGCGGGCGGAAAGCTAAAGTGAATTTTCTTTAAGTGCTCAGGCAATTCGATGCGTTCAAGTTTTTCGAGGCGCTTTACCCGATCCTGCACCGCCGCCGCCTTTGTCGCCTTGTAGCGGAACTTTCTGATAAAATCCTCGGTTTTTGCGATTTCCAGCTGCTGCTGCGTGTACGCCTTTATCAGCGAAGCAAGCTCTACCTCCCGCGTCTTTTCGTAGTTGGTATATGTGCCGGCATAGCGTTTGAGCGTTCCGTTAAAAAGTTCATACGTTTCGTTAACCGTCGCGTCCAAAAACGAGCGGTCGTGGCTAACGAGCAAAAAGCCGCCGGTATATTTTTTCAGCCAGAGTTCAAGCCAGCTGCGCGCTTCGATATCGAGGTAGTTGGTCGGCTCGTCTAAAATGATGATATCCGCACCGCTTAAGAGAATTTTCGCAAGCGCAATGCGCATCTGCCACCCACCTGAAAACTCATCGGTAAGGCGGGTAAAATCTTCCGTGGTAAAGCCAAGCCCGCGCAGCGTTTCATCCGCCAGCCGCTGCCTAAAATACCAGCCCGATTGTTCAAGCTCCGTTTGCAGGGCGTGATAGTCGTGCGCAAGCCGCTCAGCCTTTGCGGCATCGGTTTCTTCGCTCATCAGTTTGCCGACTGCCTCAAGCTGTTCCACAAGCTGCGCCCCGCGGTCAAAGGCAGTATCGGCTTCTTCGGTGAGCGTTTTGCCCCGATGCACGATGCCGGACTGCGGCAAATATGCAACGCGCGTGTTCTTTTCCATTGAAAGCGAGCCGGAATCAGCCTGTATAACCCCAGCGATAATTTTCATCAGCGTGGATTTGCCGCTGCCGTTTGCGCCGGTAAGCGCCGCTTTTGTTCCATGGGTCAGCACCAACGTGATATTTTGCAAAATATCGCGATCGCCGAATGCAAGAGAAATGTTCGAAAGCTGGACAAACGGCATTACTCTTCTGTTCCTTCCGTCCCAAAAAAGAGGATAACTGGATTAAGGTTTCGTACGGAAGCGACACCGTCGGTTATCCCTTCGGGCTTTACATACTCAAGTTTAACGCCCTGCTTAGATACCGTATAAAAGAAGTCGATCCAGTCTCCGTCGCCATCAAATTGAAACGACAGAATCCCCATATATTCAGTCTTGAGTTTTGTGCTGATAAAATATCGGATTGCAACGGAACCGGAATTCCCAGCACCCCTCGGAATAATTGCAGGAGATAACACTTGGTATCCGCTCCAGTGGAAGCGACCGCCCTCCAAGAACTGGAGTATCCCGTAATTCACGGAATTAAACACCGGCCCAGTTGTAACCAGTGTTTGCAGCGCATCGTTCCGCCGCGTAATCTCCGCTTGTACAAGATCCTGCGGGTCTTCTTTCAAGGTAATAAAATACCGTATTTGTACCCGTCCCTTATCATCGGTATAATTGACGGCAATCGTTTCCGCATCTCTAATTTGCAAAAGAAGCGGAGAACCTTCAAACTGATAGGCGCCCATCCGATTTTTTGTGATACCGGTATAAGAGAACGCCAACTGTTCATCTTTCAACATAATGCGCGCAACGCCCGTTCCATCGCCGGGGAAAAAGCCGAAGTTTTCAGACATCCGCTCGGGGTCAATCTGTTTTTTCCGAATCATATCGCGGTAATAGTCGGGATACCATCGGCTTTTCAGAAGCTCTGCCAGAATTTCATCCGCGGCAGTTTCCGCTGTCTGCAAGGGAACGGGCTGCTGTCCTTCGTTATAGGTAAAAAGATTATACGAAAAACACCAGCCGCGGGTACCGTCGTTAGTCATCACATAGAGCCAATCGCCTTCCAGCGGTTGATCCCGTGCAATAACCGGCGCCCCTTCTCCCTTCCATAGAACCTTTACAATCTGACTTTCGCGCAAACGGTATACTTGCTTACCCGTATTATCGGGGGTAGACCGAAGCGGCAGCCCATCAAGCTTTACCGCGGCATACACCGAGCGGTACTCGGCAGTCTTTTTGATATAGGCTTCTGCTTCCCGCTTTGAAGCGCAAAAGGTAAGCTGCCACAGCGGAATCTCTATTTTTTGATTATTCAGCTCGGCGATATACACCTTCGAAATATTCGAGCGCACCAGAATCGGCAGCACATCCGATGCCGTCAAGTTGTATTCAGGAATTGACCAATTAACGACACCATAGCCGATTTTTTTTGAACATCCGGTTATCGAAAAAAACACACAACAAACAACCGTGAACATACGCACGGTAACCGCACGAGCGTAACGACAATGCAATTTTTTCATACGTGTCGATTATACTTTAAAGCCCCTATCCGCGCAAGGATATTACCACAGGGTAAATGCATCAGATGGAGTAGCGCATGACCGCATGCATACCGGAGACTAGGCAAGCATTTGAGCCGCAAAGCGGCAAAACTCTGCTTGATGGTCTCCGGTATGCTGCGTGACTTTCAAAAGCCCCCTGATGCGTTTGCCCTGCCACTTGCATCAGTCATTGACAAGGTATTTATTGTAGTCATAATGGATAAGTATGAAAAAATTCCTTTTTATCGCAGTGTTTGTATGCAGTCTGCTGTCCGCTTGCAAAAATGCTGAAGATTCGATTGCAGTTATTTGGACTGACCGTATTGAATTCATTTCGTATTGCGAGGCGTTTAACAGCGCTCAAAGCCGTTATAAAATCACGATCAGCTATAAAGAAAACCCCGCGGATGCCTTAATGGATGCGTCCGAACAGCCCGATATCGTAATCGGTCCATGGTTACGGGGCGATGCCACACGGGTAAAATTCAGCAAGTTGGGCGGACTGCTTTCTCAAAAGAAAATCAATCCAGATATTTTTTATCCGCTCTTATTTGAATTAGGGAATAGTAACGGCTCACAGTATCTCTTGCCGGTCAGCTTCAATTTACCAACCATTATCTTTTCCGCATCGCAAAAAAATATAGTAAAGACAAATTTTACACTTTCGCTTGAAGAAATGAGAGAGCTTGCCGCAGCTTATAATAAAAAAAACGGCTCGGAATACACCAAGATGGGGTTTTCTCCCCGTTGGGATACCGATTTTCTGTATGTTACTGCGCAAGGACTCGATGTCTCTTTTGAAGAAACAAAAAATCTCTTTTCGTGGAATGATAAAATGCTGCAGGAATTGATTACCGATACACACCGGTGGTCGCAAGAGGTCAATACGAGCGCGGCAGCGGAGGATGAATTCAAATTCAAATACCTCTATGACCCACCGTATACCTTAATTACCAACGGACGCTGCTTATTCTGGTACCTGCCAAGCGATGTGCTGTTTTCATTAAACAACGAGCGATTAAAGTCGCTTGACTATCGGTGGATGAATTACAACGGTAAAACGCCGATACAGGACGAGATTATCTATGCAGGAATCTGTAAAAAGGCAAAAAATACGGCAGCAGCGCAGGCATTCCTACTATGGTTCTTTAATGAAGAAAGCCAAAAGGAGCTGCTTGCCCGCTCTCAAACCGATAATATGATCGCTCCTTCTTTCGGGCTGGCAGGAGGTTTTTCTTCATTAAAGAACGTAACCGAAAATATCTTTCCAGTGTATTACCCTCTGTTACTCAAGCATCTGCCGCAAACCGATGATTTTTCCGCCCCGCACATTTTACCTCATAACTGGCTACAGCTTAAAAGGGAAATTATCTTTCCATACTTACGGGATCAGACACGGATGCTTTCCGCAGATGAAAAACTGCTATCGCTCAATAGACGGATATCAGATTGGTATAAAAAGACCCGCTAATGTTGATAAACCTCCGCCGTATGTACGCACTTTGCTCCATATATACGAAATATACGAACTTTTAATAGTGGAGACCGATTCCAATAAAGACTTCGGTAATTGATGAACCGTCACGGCTTGCTGACCCGCTTAAACCGGAAAGATTTTTCAGCTCCCTCAAATCAAAGCCGACACTTGCTCTGACGTAAATACTCCGCATTTTTTCCGGATAAACGATAACTTCCATCCCTCCGGCATACCATCCGTCAGCTGGATGATAGTAGCGTCCGGTTTTGCTATCATGCACCAATGCAATATCGAGGAAAGGCACCAGCTGAATATCGCAATTAAAAAAACGAGTCCATGCAACGCCGGTAATCGCTTCAAAGTCAAGTGTCGCAATGCGGATGGGAATATCAAGGTTAAAAGTAAAGGCGGTATCCGTCTTGACCCGTTTGTTTAAGATACCGCGAAGGGCTGCGCCCGCTTGCATGCTGGTACCGCCGAATAAATGGTAAAAAAATTGGGTCCGTCCATATATGCCCACTCTGTTGATAAACGGATAATATCCGCTGAGCGAAGCGGCAAAACCGATATTCATCTTACGTTTGCTGTAAAATTGATACGCATAGACATTCCCGAAAGAGAAGGAAAGTCCTTTTCTAAAATTTGCTTCCCAATTCACTTTTGAAAGCGAGAGCGAATGTCCCCAATTAAATGTCCATTTTTTTAGTTCTTCCGCCTGTATACCGTCGAATGCCCAATTTCCTGCAAGGCTCATAAACGGTGTCCATACCAGCGAGCCGAAGTTTTTCACTTCAGTAATCAGCACAGGAGCGCGTGCAAATACAGTTGTTTTAAAATAATAGCGGTCTTGAGGATATAAAGAACCCACCCCGCTCGGATATTTTTGTTCCTCCGTCTGTTCTAGTGGGAGCGCTCCGGAGTATCCGTCCTCTCTTGACGCATCTGCAAGGGACATTTGGCTTGAGGTACGATCGTTAATCGCCAATTCCGGTAAAAGACCGAAGATCAGCGACACTCGCTTATGTAATTTAACTGATGCCGTAAGTCCGGTGGCGATATCAATTTTAGGCGCTTCTTTATATGCATACACAATTTGAAAACTATTATCCCATAACAGATTAAAAGGGCCCGCTTTAAACGGTAATCCAAAATTGATTGAAGATGAAAAAATCTGCTGGTTTGTTTCGGTTGAGCGGTATACGATATCTGCTTTTAAGGGTTGCAATGTTCCGACAAAATTAAAATCCTGCATTTTTAGCTTTAACTGAAATCCACTGTTTGAATCAAACGAAGGATAAGGGAGGACGATAAAATTCCACGTATCGGTAATTGCAATAGTTAGCGTAACCGGTATAACAGCTTCATGATTTGGAGCTCCGTAGTCCGTACCGATTTGAATTGACTGAATAGCCCTGATGTTTTTAAATTGCTGTTCAAGCTCGGTGAGGTAGCGCAGCATTTCCTCTTCCGAAT
>CAUVHB010000030.1:0-8978 GCA_963551335.1 uncultured Treponema sp. | reverse complement strand
GGCAGCTCCGGCGTATGACACCTTCGCTCGAAAAATACCGCGGAGCTCGTCAAGATCGCAAAAAATACAACAACAAATGACTGAACGGCACCATTGCCCTATTATCCTCTGCGTACTTTGTGATCTCTGAGGTTAATTTCCCTGAGCGTGCTTTACGGTTTTATTTTTAATTAACTATAAATGATTATTTTTTAATTTTCCTACCTTTTACCGTTCTGCGACGACGAATAGTCCTGCCGTTTCATCCCGATGCTGTACGATAATCGATGCATCGAAAGCATTGCACTCGGCGATCCCCTGCTGTATCAGCGGGTAGAGCTGTTCGTGCGGCTTTTGATTGCGGTACAGGATAAGCAGCAATGCCTCATTTTTGAACGCATCCATCATACAAAAATCGCCGTCACTGTCACCTGCAACCAGAATCGGGGCTTTTCCGCCGTGCCGCGGAGCAATCAACGTCCGTATCGCCTCAGCCTTTCCAGCTCGCCACGTTTGTGGAATGGAATAATCCCGCTCATCGGTAAAAAACCCGTCAGCATTCCGTAGCCGCCGCCTGCCGAACACTTGTTCGGGACGGAGGCAGTAGCCATACGCAGGATTACAGGCAAACACCCGCACGCCGTCCTCCTGCGAGGCGGAACAGATATAGGGGGTAATGCCATACTCTTCAAAGCGACGGAACAGCGTCTGTATTTCCGGCTGTATTCGTATGCCCTTTCGGTAGGTTGCGGTAACCCTACCGGCTCGCCCCGCCTGCTGCACAGGTGATTCAAGCGTGTATTGTTTTATCTCAGCGGTAAGCGCTTCTGCGATTGTTTTTTCTACCAGTGCATTTAATTCGGGGAGCGCCATGCCCGTACACACTGACTGCGAAATATCAGTATCGCAAACCGTTACCGCATACCGCATCAGTGTCAGAATTTTTGTCTTAAAATCGCGGTACTCCTCAGTTTGCAGAACCGCTTCAAGCGGGAGCGCCCCGTTCAAATGTTGATATGAACGATATAAGAACCGGTAGCGGTCGTCCAAATCCGCCGAAAGATCAGCTGCAGTGAGCTGCCGCCCTTCGCTATTAAAGCAGCCGGTAAGCGGGATATCCTGCGGAATTTCGTGCCGAATGGTAACGGAAAACTGTTCGGGCGTTAGGTTAAAGTAGAGATGTTCAAGCTGATACAGAAAGAGACTATCCTGTATGTCATAAAAGATACAAGTAAAATCCCAGTCGAAGACGGCATAGTTATCCGCAAAGGCTTTTTTTGCAATCAGGCGTTCCAGCCGCCGCTTGTTTTGCGGCTCCCAATTTCCGGTTAATGTCGGTTTATGTGTTTTATCCTGCGTCTTCATTTCCATATTGTATAGCCCTTGTCTCTTCCATATTGTAATTTTGATTGTAGTTTGCTGCAAGGATCCGGTACGGTAATCGTACGGGACAGCCCTGTACCACATCCGCGGTTTCGAGCCCGTGTACCTTAAAACGCCCGATTATCTTACTTGAGCAGTACCTGTGCGCTGTGCCAGCTCAATGTTGCGCATTTGATGCGGGCAGGCATTTCGGCAAAATAGCTGAGAATCTGCGCATCGCCAAGACACTCCAATTCTTCTTCAGACTGCGGCTTACCTGCCATCATATTAAAAAAGACCTCAAGACAGCGCTGCGCCTCTTTGACTGTTTTGCCTTTGATTAAATCGATCAGCATATTAGTCGAAGCCGTAGAAACCGCACAGCCGGCGCCTAAAAAAGAAACGTCCTCAACGATTCCATCCTTTTGCTTAATCAGCAAGGTTAAATCGTCCCCGCAACTGGGGTTATGACCGCGCTCAACGCCGGTCGCTCCGTCTAACTGATGTTTATGCTCTGTTCTTCGCGAATAATCCAATAATGTCTGTTGATATACTGTTTCTATTCCCACGTCCGTCTCCTTTCGTGCTGAGCAAGAACTGCTAAAAATCAACCTATGATTTTTAGGATATCCCTGCACGTCAGAATTAAAAATTTCGGTGATAATTTTACACAAAAATGAACGATAAGGGAACTGCTCAAAAAACTATTGACACTGCTTCAAAACTGATCAAAAACAAATGCTCGCAGTCTATTCAAAGAGACTGCCGGTCTGCACTGCTGATGTCGGTATTTTTAGTCCGAGATGAGTGTATGCCTTTTCCGTAACCATACGACCGCGCGGCGTACGCTGCAGCAATCCTGTTTGAATAAGGTAGGGTTCGTAGTAATCCTCAAGCGTATCCTGCGACTCTCCGATAGAAATCGCAAGCGTTTCCGCGCCAACTGGCCCCCCTCCGTAGTTTTCGATAATGGAGCGGAGTATCTGCCGGTCATAGTTTTCCAAACCAAGCCGGTCGATGTGCAGTTTTTCCAGTCCCTGCGCAACAGTTGTTTCGCGGATGGTATCACTGCCTTCAATGAACGCGAAATCCCGCATACGTCTCAGTAGCCGATTGGCGACACGCGGGGTACCGCGGGAGCAGCGGGCAAGCGCAACAGCCGCTTTTTTTCCAATGTTGATTTTGAGGATATTGGCAGAACGCATAATAATAGAAGCAAGCTCTTCGTCGCTGTAAAATTCAAAGCGCTGCACAATCCCGAATCGGCTGATAAGCGGACTGGAAACCATCCCTGCGCGGGTTGTTGCACCAATCAGCGTAAAAGGCGGCAGCGGGATACGAACCGTCCGCGCGCCCGGCCCCTGCCCGATAATCCAGTCAAGCTCATAATCTTCCATCGCGATATAAAGCATCTCTTCAATAGCGGGTTTTAACCGGTGAATCTCGTCAATAAAGAATACGCTGCGCTCGGACAGCGTTGTCAAAATACCAGCCAAGTCCTTCGGTTTATCGAGGGCAGGGGCGCCGGTAATCTTGCATTCAACGCCAAGCTCCTGCGCAGTAATTTGCGCAAGGGTGGTTTTTCCCAGCCCGGGAGGCCCAATCAAAAAGAGATGATCGAGGCTTTCCCCTCTGCTCCGCGCAGCTTGAATAAACACCGACAGATTTTCTTTGATATTTTGTTGCCCCTGAAAATCCTTCAAAAGCTGCGGACGTAGCGCACGATCTTTTTCATCTCCCGCACGCTTTTCTCCGCGTATAATACCAAATTCATCTATTTCATTATCCTGATATATTTCGCCGTTCATCTACTCGCCGTTCATCTACATTTTTAAAAGATACTCATTGTATTAAAATATGAGAAAAGAGCCATTCTCAGTATCGTAATTATACGTTTTTCTTTTTATTCACTTTTTCCATAAAGCGACTAACATTGATAATCGCCCGTTCATGAATCCCGCTGCCGATGACTCCGTGTTCGTCACGGGCTTCTACCGTAAACGTAAGAAATTTTCCGTTTGCGTTAATCTCTACTAATTCAGTATGGATGGATACCTTCATTCCTTCCGGAGTTGCGTCAAGATGTCGTACATCCACGTGTGTGCCAACCGTTGCCTGCCCTTCGTCCAAATACGGCATCACGCTGCGTGTTGCGGTATCTTCCATTCGAGCAATCATAGCCGGTGTGGCAAATACCTCAACCGTCCCGCTCCCCACCGCAGTTGCGAGCATCTCCTTTGTAACAACAAAGCTGCAATCACCTTTAATTCCGACTTCCATAACCGCCTCCAATTGACAAACATGTTACCTCAGGGCATCCGTATCAAAAATATGAGATGCGATTGCTTTTTCCTGAAATAAACTAGCCGGAATTATACCGCGAGCGCGATACGATAGTCAATGAAGTTCACTTTTAGAAATGGGATATGAAGAGTGATGGTATCCCCCCTTGTCTGAACGAAACGGGTTAGGCAAAATAGATTAAGCAAATGTGTTTGATTCGGGAACGCAAAAAATGTTATTCGGTAAATGTGATATTGACTTCTCCGATACCGGCCTTAACACGGATGGTATGCAGCGCATTCTGATTGTTGATACGGAATGTGGAGTCGATCCCTGTCGCACTGCGTCCGTCTATCAGTATCGAACCAATCCCTGAGGCTGCATCGATTGCATAATCATCCTTTTTACCGTTTATACGCATGTCGACTTCACCGATTCCTGCATTGATATCAAGACTCTTAAAAATGCTGCCGTCAAAGGAGGTTTCGCCAACACCGGTGTTCATCACCGTATCTGTAAAATTACAGCTGTGGAATACTGTTTCGCCGACGCCTGTTTTGATGGTCGCATTTGAGGCAGTAATATTTTTAATGTCGAGCTCACCGGCTCCAGCATCCAGTGTAAAGCGCTGATGTGCCGTAAAACCGTCAAGTATCAGTGAACCAGCTCCGATAGTGATGTCGGCGGTATCGAATAGCATATTTTGCGGAATTTTGACGGTGATGACAATGTTAGCACGCCCTATGATATCATGGCTCCAGCCGAATAGCCAATTCCATTTTCGCTCTTTTTTTGTGCTGATGATCAAGGTATCTCCCTCAATTTGCACAGAAGCCCCAATTTTTTTTGTGTTATTTGCGATGCTGTAGGTAACGGATGGCTTATCGTGCGGTATAATGCGCAGCGTAACATAAGAAACATCCACTTTGAGCCGGTTTAAAGCTGATGCCGTTGCGGTCAGCTGTGTTTCATGTGTATCAGTTGAGAGCGCGATACTTGTGTTTTTATCGTCCATGTTCAATTCCTCCTCATCCATAGCCCATGTTCCACTGCGGTATTCATTGTAGAATGTCTTTTTTATACTTCCTCCCATCAACATGCCAATGATGATGAGTAATCCACCGATTCCGATAATTACTAATGCTGTTTTTATGCTTCTTTTCATCGTTAATCCCTAAAATCAGCCATTCTAAAATAAGAATGCCAAGCCTCCAAAAAATAGTCCCGCCAACAGGAGCGGAATACCGCAGAGCAGTATGAGCAGTAAGAGGATACTAAAAGCGAGGAGCTTTAATGAAAATTTTAGTAAGCCGCCTACAACGGCAAAGACTAATCCGCCCATTCCAAACAGCGTAAGCACAAGGCATAAAAGGATGATTGTTAGCATTGCTGCGCTCTATAGATCCGTATCGCTGGTATCTTTGCGGACATATTCATATTCGAGCGGTTCGTCTTTTTTTATCGGCATTACTAAGGCACAGATGATATAGCAGAAAATGCCACTTCCGAAAAACAAAGTTGCAAGAATCCATAATAACCGGATAACGGTTGAATCGATGTCAAAGTATTCGGCAATACCGCCGCATACGCCGCAAATTTTTTTATCGCTTTCGCTGCGACAGAGCTTCTTTTGCATATAAACCTCCATTATATTTTATGCATATATTATGCAAATCTCTAAAAGTTCACGCGAGCTTTTAGGGGTGGCAATCAATCAATTTGATTTGTTTCTGATATGCTTCCCGATACCGGCAATTAAAGCGCTGATACCGGAAAAGATCAGAACAGCAAAGCCTACGAGAATGAGCGCGCTGCCGAAAAGGAATAATGCGGACGTAGAACCTAAAAACAACGTACCGATACCTTTAAGAAATATTCCGACCGCTGCACTTAGTAAAGCAATGACAACCGCAAATCCGGCAAATCCAAGTGCAAGGATGACGGCTACTGCCGCAATAATGAGCGGCACCGCGACGGGCGCTGCGCAAATCGCCAATATGGTAAACCAAAAAGCGCGCCAGCCGCTTTTTGTAGAGGTGCGAGCTTTTTTTGCTTCTTTTACAGCATAATCAGATAAAATCTTTGAGGCAACGTGCGCTGGGCTTCGTAGTTCCCGTATCACTTCTTGTTCATTTTGACTGCCGGCTTCGTCGAAGTATTCTTCGTAATATTGTAGTGCAGCTTTTAAATCTTCTTTCGGCAGCCGGCGCAGCCGTGCAGCAAGCTCTGTCATAAATTCTTGGCGGGTCATGAACGCTGTGCTCCTTTAAAAATCTTTTCGATGAGCTCTTTATAGGACTTCCATTCGTCGCAGTATAGGTTTTGCTGCCTTTTTCCTGCGGGCGTTATACGATAATATTTTCTATTGCGTCCATCAATAGGCATATCATACGTTTCTAAAAAACCCGCCGTTTGCAGTCGTTTTAATACCGGATAGAGCGTCGATTCTGAAATAGACATTACGTCCTTTACATCCTGCGTTAACTTATAACCGTAGGAATCTTCAGCGCTCAGAAGGGCAAGCACACAGGCTTCAAGCAGTCCGGAGTTAATTGAAAAAAGCACGGATACCTCCCGATGTTTATATGGAAATCTCTAAAAACTTGTATTTTTAGCAATTTCTCTTAAGCGTGTCGCTAAACATCTGCACATCTTTGAAAATCTCACGGAGCTTCTCAATATCTCCTTGTTTCACACTGTAATTGCTATAATATTATTCAAGGTATAATATATTGTCAAGTATGATATTTAAGAAAATACTACGATTGGTCGCTGCTCTCTCCTTATAGCAACCGCACAGGAAATATGCTAAACAGGTTTCCTCGTTTATGCGAAATTTTAAGCAAAATTTCGCACAGTTTATTTTAGGAGAAGGATAAACGCATCAGATGAATAAATCTAATTCCGTAGAATAAAGAGTTTGTGAGACCATTTGAACCGCAAAGAGGTTCAACTCTGCTTGAACAGCCTCTTTATTCTGCGGGACTGTTAAAAAATAAACTGATACGTTTATCCTAACTTTCCGGTCTATTAAAACTTTCTTAAATGATATATACTTTCAACCGATAATTGGAAACGATGATGTGTATAAAGAAAATTTTTGCAGCGCTATTTTTCTCAAACGTTCTCGCGGCTTCGTTTACGGATAATGCGGTATTTGAATTAGGCGGGAAACACGGCTGGGGAATGTTGCAGTATACGGAAAATATACAGATGTGTCCGGGAAAATACGGGAACCCCGGTATTTCGCTCAGCAGCAGTGTCCCGAAAATAACTCAGGAAACCGATCTTTATCTCAATTTCGATTCCCCTTCGATTGTAGAAGAGACCAGCTCCTATACGGTTGTTTCCTCGAATATGCGGTTTGCAGGAGCTGAACAAGCCAAGCTCGGCTCCGGTGCGGCAATGTGCAGTCCTCATGTAAAGACTGCCGGTTTGGTTTTAAAACCGCAAAAAGGCTCTTTTTTTGCCGGCGAAACTTCTGCCGGTTCGTTTACGATTGAATTTTGGATTGCTCCGTCGGTTACCGAAAGCGGTAGCGTTATTCTCCAATGGTATTCCGCATATTTTGAAAAAGACCGCTTAACCGATCAACATATTATCGCGCAGATCATTCAGAATAAGCTGCAATGGGATTTTTTTAATATTTGGCAGGATAAATATGATAATGGTATTTCCATTCAGCTGAAAGGACGTACCAATTTAATTCCTTCTCAATGGTCTCATCATCTGATTACGTATGATGAAGAAATCGGGCTGTTAGAATACCGGATGAATGGGCATACGGAGAATATTGTTTATATTACCGAAAATGGACGGGAAAGTAATGCTGTTTTATTGTCAAAAATGGGGCATGCGGCAGATCTTTCAATCGGTGTGCATTATTCAGGACTGCTTGATGAGATGAAAATAACCAAACGGTTTGTCGAACCGCCGACTTTTGCCGAACAGTCTGAACTGTTTGACCGCTATCACTTGAACGGAGGGCGTTTTGAATCCCTTATTATCGATGCAGGCGGTTCTCTTTCCGAGGCAAAGGTGCTGACTGTTTCTGCGGATACGCCGGTGCAGACAGATGCAGTGTTCTTTATCCGCTCCGGAGAGAATCGCTACGCATGGACGGACACGCAACCTGCATGGAAACCCATACGCAGCGGTCAGGTAATTACGGGAATGCAAGGGCGGTTTTTCCAAATTGCAGGAAATTTGTATCCGGATGCGGAAGGACAAAAAACACCTATTGTACATTCTATCACGCTTGAATATGAAAAAGACTCCGAACCGCTGCCGCCCGCACGTTTATTTGCAGCACCAAAAGACGGCGGAATCGAACTGTCATGGACACCATCGATTGATTTTGATGTAAAAGGTTATATGGTTTATTACGGAGAGCGCCGAGGAGAGTATTTTTCGGCAGGCTCGCCGTTGAATGTAGGTAAAGTTCTTTCTTATCGCATACCGAATTTGCATAACGGTAAAATTTACTTTTTTGCAGTTGCCGCCTATGATGATGAATCCGGTACGCGCGTAGGGGCGTTTTCTCAAGAAGTATGGGCAAGACCGAGAAAGGAATAGCGGTCTTTAGGGGAACTATGTCGGAGTCACTTAATTTTATCTTTGAACGTGCAAATTCAGCTTTAATTACTCAAGACTTTGAATATGCCGAACGGCTATTGACCAATGCGCTGAAAAAACATCGCGATATATCGCCGAGCGACAGAGAAAAAATCGAGCGCTTGTTGGCGCGTATCTATGGCGATGAAGGTAAACTTGACCGATCGCTTGCAGCCTATCTCCGTTTATATGAGCGTTCGCCCGATAATATCGAATTGATGCTGAATCTCGGGCGCATCTATCGGCATTTAGGACGTTATGAAGAAGCATTAGAGATATTAAACAAAGCGCACGCGATGGGCGGTGATACTGATGAAGTATTGTACAACCTTGCAAAAACTTATAAAAGAATGGGTGAATATCCGAAATCCGCCGAGTGCTTTTCCCGCGCAATTGAAATTAAACCCGACCATGCTCACGCTTACGACCGGCTCGGGAACCTGTATGTTCTAACCGGCGAAATAGATAAAGCCATTGAAATATACAAGCAAGGTCTTCGTGTAGACTCTAATCATCCTTATTTAAATTTTCACCTTGCCGGTCTTTTACGCCAAGAAAAGCGGTATGAAGATGCGATTGTATATTACAACTCGGCGCTTCGTGTTAACCCTGTTTGGAGCGAAGTATTGGCGGGTATCGCCGCTGCGTATTTAGAGTTGAATAAACTTGACGATGCGTTGAATACCTATCGTTCACTGCTCCGTGTAACTGGTGAAAACGCTCCGCTGTATACGGAACTC
>CAUVHB010000029.1:0-9029 GCA_963551335.1 uncultured Treponema sp. | reverse complement strand
TAGCATCCCTTACTCCCTCAAGACGGTTGTCAAATATTTAAAACAATACTATAAAATGCCGAGCAAAAAAACACACCGAGAATTGCATCGAGCACCCAATGCAGGTTATTTTCTATCCCCCAATGAGCCCTCATCGCAAATGCATACTCCCACAAACACAAGCATCAGTATATCGACGAGAGTGTGTTTCTGGCATCTGTCAATTCTTTCATCTTTAATGTTCGCAAATAATTCTTGTAATGTCATTGTTCCACCCCAAGAACATTTTACCACCATTTATACCGTGTAGGCTACTGTTTTTTTGACACTATTTATAATGCGGAATCCATAGCCCTCATGTTCTAAAATCACGGAAATCAATTTTTGAAAATGATAGTGGGAACCGCTAAAAACCTTGCGTTTTTAGAAGATGCCTTAGTGATTGAGGAATCGTTAAAAATGGTACTTCTAACATTTACCTTGATAAATAAGTATCTTTTGAAGGTTGTGGCGCTGCGCCCCTGCATGTTTTCAAACAAGACGTAAAGCGGTATACTACGCACATGAAAACACAAAAATCATCTATAATGCTGCGGAGCTTGTGTACAGGCTTGATCTGTACAGGAGTGTTGACCGCGTGTATGTCTGCCGGTACAGGGGCTTCCTCGCAAGCCGGCGGATCGGCTCATACCGGACAGGGATATATTCCGGTTGAGGATTTTTTTAAGAACCCGTCTAAAAGCAAATTTTCTCTATCTCCCGATGGGACGCATATCGCATTTATGCAGGCATGGAAAAACCGCATGAATATTTTTGTGCAAAAACGGGGTTCCAATACCGCAGTGCGGGTTACGGCAGCCGAAAACCGCGATATTGCCGGCTATTTTTGGGCAAATAATTCGCTGCTTGCCTTTTTGCAGGACACCGGTGGGGATGAAAACTTTCAACTATTCACCGTGCAGAAGGACGGCTCCAATCTGAAAAACGTAACGCCGTTTAAAGATGTCCGTGTCGAAATTGTCGATGATCTGAAAGATAATGAAAACGAAATGCTCATTGCGATGAATAAGCGGAATCCGCAAGTGTTCGATGTCTACCGGCTGAATTTTACCGATAATTCGCTGGCCATGATTGCGGAAAACCCCGGTACAATTTCTGGTTGGATGACCGACCATAACGGCAAGCTCCGCATTGCAACGACAACAGACGGAGTTAATACCGGCGTACTCTACCGTAAAACCGAACAAGACCCCTTTGAGCCGGTTATGGAAACCGGTTTTAAGGACACCTTTACGCCGCTTTTAATGACCTTCGACAATAAAGAACTCTATGTTGCCAGCAATCTCGGCAGGGATAAAGCGGCCCTTTATACGTTTAATCCCGAAACAAAAAAGCTCGGTACGCTCATCTTTGAACATCCTGAAGTCGATATAGAATCGCTGCTCTATTCCGACAAGCGGAAGGTGATGACTGGCGTTCTCTATTATGCGGATAAGCGCGGCTATCATTTTTTTGATAAGGAGCGTGCAGCGCTGCAAGCCGAGTTTGAAAAAAAGTTTCCCGGTCTGGAAGTCGGGATCAGCTCATCAAACAGAGATGAGACGGTGTACATCATCCGCACCTATTCCGACAAAACTCCGGGTGCCTATTATGTGTATGACACAGCCGATAAGAGCTTTACCCTCCTTGCCGATGTTGCACCGTGGATTGACAGCGCAAAAATGGCTTCGATGCAGCCTATTCACTACAAAAGCTCTGACGGGCTGACGATTCACGGCTATCTGACCGTTCCGGTTGGGGAAAAAGCAAAGAACCTACCGGTGGTTGTCAATCCGCATGGCGGGCCGTGGGCGCGCGACTATTGGGGCTATAACCCTGAAGTGCAGTTTTTAGCAAACCGCGGATATGCCGTACTGCAAATGAACTTCCGTAGTTCAACCGGCTATGGCAAGGAATTTTGGACAAAGGGCTTTAAGCAGTGGGGCAAGAAAATGCAGGATGATATAACGGACGGGGTTCAGTGGCTCATCAGTCAAGGTATTGCCGATCCGAAACGGATAGCGATATACGGTGGTTCCTACGGCGGCTATGCGACGCTTGCAGGCGTTACCTTTACTCCCGATCTCTACACCTGCGCGGTTGACTATGTCGGCGTTTCAAACCTCTTCACCCTATTTGAAACGTTGCCGCCTTATTGGGAGCAGGGACGGCAGATGATGTACGAGATGATCGGCAACCCTGAAAAAGATAAAGCGCTACTTGAAGAAGTATCTCCGATTTTCCATATCGACAATATTAAAGTTCCGCTGTTTGTTGCACAGGGAGCAAATGACCCCCGCGTAAAAAAAGAGCATTCGGATCAAATTGTGAATGCGCTCAAGCAGAAAAACATTGCCGTTGAATACATGGTGAAAGATAACGAAGGACACGGTTTCCACAACGAAGAAAACCGCTTTGACTTTTACCGGGCAATGGAACGCTTCTTTGCTGAACATCTTGCCAAGTAAGGGGCGATAGCCACTTCGCAGTGAAGGTAAAACGCACTGCGAAGTGGCTGTACACAAACAAAGAACATACCACGCTGTCATACGCAGCGCCAGCTCAATCAACAATCCCGATACTTGCGTTAGCGTTGTTGATTATTTCTATCCTTCCACTACGAGCTGCAGCTTTCGCATTCTTCCACTTCGAGGGAGCGGCTGCGGACATAATAGACAGATTTTACACCGTTTTTCCATGCTTCAATATACAAGTTGAGTACCTGCCGGAAGCTGTACTCGTTGGTAATATAGAAGTTCATAGATTGCCCTTGATCGATATGCCGCTGACGGAGACCGCAGGCGCGGATACTCCAGAGCTGATCAATGGTGTGGGCGTTTTTATACAGCCAATAGGTTTCGAGCGAGAGGGCGGGTGCAACGCGGGGTACCAACGAGCCTTTTTTTTCTTCCAAAAAGTAGCGCTTCATAATAGGATCGATACCGGCGGTGGTACCCGCGACAATCGAGGTGGAGCTGGTAGGAGCCACCGCTAACAGATAGCCGTTCCGCATACCGTGTTGGGCAACCGCGCCCCGCAATGAGTTCCACTGCGCGGAATGATAGTTGCGTTTTTCAAAATACGCGCCAGTTTGCCAATCGCTGCCTTCAAAGAAGCGGTACGCGCCTTTTTCTTGGGCAATCCGCGTACTCGCTTGCACCGTGTAGTAGTTGATTTTTTCAAACAGCTCATCGGCAAGACTGAGGTGCGCCTCGCTTTCCCACGCAATATGTTTTTTTGCCAATAAATGATGATAGCCCGAAACGCCTAAACCGATCGCGCGGTACTGCTCGTTGGTGATCTTTGCATAGGGTACAGGATAAAAATTGAGGTCGATGACGTTATCCAAGGCGCGCACCGCCGCTTCTATAACACTTTCCAGCTCGGCATCGTTATCGGTGTCGATATTGCCCAGAACCAGTGAAGCAAGGTTACAAACAACGAAATCGCCGGGTTTTGTAACCGTTACCACCACGGTTTCTCCGTCCTGTGTTTGAATTTCGGTGTTTACCGTTTGGATTTGACTCATATTTTGAGCAATTTCGGTGCAGAGGTTGGAACTGTAGATCATCCCTTTATGCCCGTTCGGGTTAGCGCGGTTCGCATGGTCGCGGTTAAAGATGAACGGCGTACCGGTTTCTACCGCAGATTTCAGGATGAGGCGCACCAGCTCTTTGATCGGAATTTCCCGTTTGGAAATACGTCTATCGCTTACGCAGTCTTTGTAGCGTTTTTCCCATTCTTCGCCGTAAAAGTCTTCCAGTGCGTAACCTTTTACCATAAGGACTTCGTGCGGACACATCAGATACCACGGCGCGTTGATACTTTCATCGACAGTGCGCCAGAAAAGGTCAGGGCAGCACACTGCAGGGAATACATCGTGCGCCTTCATACGGTCGTCGCCGTTATTGGTACGGAGCTGTAAAAATTCCGGGACATCCTTGTGCCACACATCCAAGTACACAGCAACGGATCCTTGTCGCACTCCCAGCTGATCGACGGCGACGGCGGTATCGTTTGCAAGTTTTATCCAGCGGATGACCCCGCCTGCAGCCCCTTGGAACCCGCGGATGGGGGCTCCAACTGCCCGCACCTTGCCGAAATACAGCCCCATGCCGCCGCCGAATTTGGAAATCTTTGCGAAGTTATCGATGCTGCGGTAAATACCGTCAAGGGAGTCGGGAACGGTGTCGATAAAGCAGGACGAAAGCTGATGATAGGGCTTACGGGCATTGGAAAGGGTCGGCGTCGCCATCGTAACCTGCAAACTGCTGAGCATCAGGTAAAAGCGGCGCACCCATTCCATCCGATCTTTCTGTTCATGCAAGGCAAGGTGTAGGGCGATACCTAAAAACATCTCCTGCGGTGTTTCAAGCGGAATATGCCCCCGTGTGGAAATAACATACCGGCGCAAGAGCAAATCTAAGCCGCTGTAGGTAAAAAGGTCATTTTTCTCGTTATCAATATAGGAATATGCAAGCTCCAGTTCTTTTTTTGAGTATCCTGCACGGATATAAGCTCCGTAGAGTCCCTTTTCTTCCAAATAGGTGAGTTTTTCATAAAATGATCGGATATTCCGCTTTTCAAGCTCAATTTTTAGCTTACCCGAAAAGTCGAGCATTAAAAAACGGGCAGCGATGAACTCCCAGCGGGGAGCCTCCTGCGCAGTCAACTCAACGGCAGCTTTTATCAGCAGCGCCAGCAGTTCCTGTTCGCTCATATCAGGCTTGCGGAACGATTCGAACTTATGAAAAAGCAGTGTTAGACTGTACTGTTCTTCAGGAAAATCGTGCTGAATACGGGTTAAAACCGGCTGCACATCTATAGAAGAAAAATGAGCGGCAATATTCCGCCTCGTATCTCGCTTTTTTGTTCGCTCAACACGGTACAGAATAAAACTCTTTACCGCTGCATAGTAATTATGCTCGATGAGCGTTTTTTCAACTAAGTCTTGGATGGTTTCTACCTGTACCGCATTTCCATTTTTACTTAACTCATATATATCGGCTTCAATTTCCGCCGTCAGCTGCCGCAATACCTGCTCAAGATTCCTAATTTTTGCGAGTTCCGTATCATTGTGTATAGCCGTATTTGCATCATCGTGCGCCGCTGGATCTGTTACGCTGTTAAACGCAGCCTGCATCGCAAGCGTAATCTTTTCGGCATTGTATGCTTCCCGCTCGCCATTCCGTTTAATAATATCCATTCTTACTTCCCTTGTTTTTGAAATTTTAATGGGAAAGATGAAAGGCGTCAAGAAGCTGGATAGAGAGGCTTGGACAGAGAGGTTGTTTCAATATCGGCGAATGTGTCGGCGGCATCGATTGAGGTTTTTCATAAAATAGTATATATTTGTACTATGCAGGAAACGGCTGATTTTTTTAATGACAGTGCAGTGATGCTTGCCGCCGAGGGATGTCATAGCGAAGCGATCGCGTGTCTTCGCCGTGGTCTACAGCTTGAACCTTTCAGCAGTTTGATGTGGTTTAATCTGGGGCTCAGTTACTATGCACTTGATGATAAAGATAACTCTCGCTATGCGCTCTACGAGGCAGCGCGGTGTAATCCTTTCGATGCCGATATTTGGGACACGTTGGGAGTGGTTCTCCACGAAACTGGTGAAATGGAGGCTTCTCGGCTTGCTTATACCAAAGCGCTTGAACTGGAGACAGAAAACGGTCGTATATGGAATAACTACGGGACGCTCCTTTTTAATGAAGAAAACTATGAACAAGCCCGCCGTGCGTTTGAATCGGCATTGACGCTTGCTCCCGATTCTGAGGATACGCTATTTAATTTGCGCGATACCTATACGATGCTGGGACAGAAAAAGCTTGCAAAAAAATGCACGAAAATAATCAATAGGTTGGCATTAAGCAATCCGAACACAATTGTCCAAAAGCGGAACGAGTCGTGAACATTTTTTATATCGCCGGAATTACCGGTAAAGCTGGCGTATGGGCTGTAAAAAAAAATATCGCGGAGCTAAAGCGCCGCTATCAGCCTGATTTTATTATTGCAAATGCCGATATGGCAACAGGCGCCGGCGGGCTTGGTAAGCAGCATGCCGGTTATTTAAGAAAGATGGGTATCGATTGTATCACCGGAGGGGATTGTATCTTTCAGAAAAAAGATTTAGTGGAAAATCTTCCGCAAATGCCCTTTGTTCTGCGTCCGTGCAATTTCCCCGAGCACAGTCCGGGAGCCGGTTACCGTTATTTTACCGCTCGGAGTGGAAAAAAGCTCGCGGTTATTTCGCTTTTGGGGAGAGTAGGGTGCCATCGGCTTTTAGCGGATAATCCATTTACGCTGATGCAGGCGCTTCTTCCGCATATCGCAACAGAAACGCCGTTTATCGTGGTTGACTTTTCTTCGATTGCAACTGCCGAAAAGCAAACGATGGCATTCTTTCTTGCGGGAAAGGTTTCGGCGTTGATCGGATCGGGCACGGGCGCCGCTGCAGCCGACGAGCGGCTGTTATCCGCCGACCCCGATGTATCAGGGTTGGTTGCGTCCAGTGCGCATACCGGTATGCAGTGTGCAGGGGCGGAAACAGACGCTGTGCAGCATTGCAAAAAGACCGCTTATATCACGGATGCGGGACGCACCGGCAGTTTTGACTCTGTCGGCGGATATGCCCCGTCCAGCAAAATACGGGAATACCGCACCGGTCTCTTTGAATACCCGCAGGAAACATGGCAGCGGGTCTGTGTACAGGGGCTGGATATTGAACTGGACGGGGCAGGCGGCGCCCAGTCGATACAACGTGTCCGTATCGAAATACCTGCTGCGATGGCGCCTCAGCCGGCGGAGCAAGTACGCCAATTCAGCTGATTTTGGAGGGTTTTATGGAAAAAACAGGTAGAGTGATTGGTATGCCGATAACAAAACGAAATGGTATGCAGGTTGCAACTATTGAATATGATACTCCCGAAGCGGAGCTTTGCTCAATTAAATCGACTGATAGCCGTAGCGGCATCCGCAGCGGATGCGCCTCATGCGGGGGCTGCCATGCGTGCGGAAAAAGCGCTGCAAAAGGCTTGCTTGTCGTACAGGGCAATGTCGTTGATGCATTGAATGTCTCAGGAAAAAATCTCTGGATTGGAAACAAAGTTGGCGTATCTATTTCAGAAAAAGCCGCCCGCTTTCAAGGGCTGTGCGCCGTTGGTATTCCGCTTGTCCTTGCGGCTTCCGCTTTTACATGTATCTTTGTACGGACGCAGAGTGAGCCGCTGGCACTTGCGGGTATCGCTGCGGGGCTTGCTGTCGGGGCGGCTATCGCTTTTGGCATCAGCCGCATCGTAAAAGAGCGGGCGCTTCCGCGGATTGTTACCGTCTATGAGTAAAAAACTATGAGTAAAAAAGCGTGGAATAAAAACACTGTTGCCGATATTGCTGAAGTGCCGATAACCGAGGTGAAATTAGCCGAACATCGGCTGCCGGTACGGAAAAAAATCGGCTTCGGCATTGCCGATATCGGTGGTAATTTGTTTTTTACGGCGATGGGGTTTTGGACGCTGACATATCTCACTGATACGGTGTATCTGGCTCCTGCCCTTGCCGGTATCGCTATTATGGTAGCAAAGGTATGGGATGCAGTTACCGACCCTATTGTCGGCTTTTTTTCCGACAATACCCGCACCCGTTTTGGGAGACGCCGTCCCTATCTGTTGTTCGGGGCGCTGCCGTTCGGTCTTTCGCTGTGGCTGTTTTTTACCAAGCCTTTATTTGCCGATCAAACAGCACTCTTTTGGTGGGCGCTGCTGATGCTGTGTCTTGTAAATACGACTATGACCTTCGTGAACATCCCGTATTCGGCCTTAACTCCTGAATTAACCTCGGATTATAACGAACAAACCTCGCTCAATGCATACCGTTTTTTATGCGCAGGGCTCGGTACGATACTGGGAGCCGTTATTGTGATGCCGATTGTCAATATGTTTTCTTCCAAGGCTTCCGGCTTCTCTGCAGCCGGCGCTTTCATCGGCGGTACTATTCTGATAACGACGCTCATTACTTTTTTTTCAGTACGGGAGACTACGGTACTACCTAAAACCGGCAAAGGGAATGTTCTTGCATTTTTTTCATCTTACCATTCGGTATTCAAAAATTCCGCATATACGATACTGCTCGCTGTTTTTGTGCTGCATATTACTGCGCTCAATTTTTTACAGGGTATGGTTGTGTACTATCTAAAATATATGTACCAAGCGGAAGCGTTTTCAAGTACGATTATGGGACTTTTGCTGATAACGGCGATTATTTCGATTCCCATTGCGGCAAAATGTTCAAATATGCTGGGGAAGCATTTTTCCTACCGTACAGGGCTTGCGGTGTTGTGCCTTTTTACGATGATTATCTTTTTTACGGGACACCGTATCGGATTAATCGGTTTGGCGCTTTTGTTTGTGGGGGCGGGTATTGGGGTTGGCTTCGCCTTTGCAACTCCGTGGGCAATGCTGCCCGATGCAATTACATGGCAGCATGATACCGTCCATAACGAAGGCTGCTATTATGGCGTCTGGACATTTGCCAGTAAGCTTGGGCAGGCTCTTTCGACCGGCATGTCGGGGGTAATCCTGAGCGCTGCGGGGTACCGCGCCGATATTATTCAGCCGCCGGAGGCGCTCTTTGCCATTCGGCTTATCGGGGGACCGATTGCGGCGGCAACGTGCGTATTGGGTTTGATATTGCTTCATTTTTATCCTATCGATAAAAAAGTGCTAGCATAATTCACCTTTTTGGTTTATAATAATAGGATAGATACAATAGGTTGTCTCTAAAAAGTCGGTTGGTTTTTTAGAAGCACTCAATAGCCGGTTTATATCGGTGCGTTTGGGTATACCCTTATGATAACGGCATATAAAAGGAGAGTTACAGCATGAAAGGATTCGTTTCTCGCCTCGGTGCAAAACATACCAAAGTGATTTATCCCGCTTCTGCGATGCTATGCCGCTTCGATTCACTGTTTAAAAAAGCTTTCTCTAATAAAAAGTGTCTTTTATCGGTCG
>CAUVHB010000028.1:0-9314 GCA_963551335.1 uncultured Treponema sp. | reverse complement strand
GTTGCAGTCGAAGAAGGTGATATCGCCTTCAACGGTAATTTCATCCGCGGTTGTCTTTAACCAGATACCATCTCTGCTCATAACTTCTGTTTCTTTACCGTTTTTTTCAATGATAAAAAAGGACTCGTTGTTTACGGTGTTAGCAGAAATCTGGACGCCCCTACCTGCGAGTAATGGGTCAGCGGTATCAATCTTGATGGTTACCTTTATTCCGACTTTTACGGTGCAGCTTGCCGTTTTGCCGCCGTCTTTTGTTGTTGCGGTGATGACGGCGGTGCCATCAGTTAAACCCGTTACTTTGCCGTTTTCGTCAACCGTTGCAACGCTCCCATTGTCCGATGCCCACGTTACGCCTTGCTCGGCTGCATTTGCAGGAGCAACCGTTGCTTTAAGAGTAAAGCTCTTTTTGCGAGCAACCTTGTGTTCGGTTTTATCAAGGCTTACACCAGTTACTGGTACGGGATTGTTGCTGTGTTTGCATCCGCCAACCGTTAAAACTGCACTGATTATCAAAACCAATGCACCGACCATTAAAACTGCTTTTCTTTGTTTCATGTTTTTCTCCTTCTGCAATGTCTCTTTTTGGGCGAATATGCTTTAGCCGATTCTGTTTGCCTTTACCCAGCGTTCGTCCAACATCTTTTCAGACTGTTTTATCATAACATGGAGACAGATATATATCAATTCTTATTGATATTTTCTTATATTTATATCCTTTTATATCCTTTTATATCCTTTTTTAAACACACCGTATTGCACCGATGATAGGCTTAATAGAATAACCCTGTTATAATACCCCTATGAATACTCCACACAAACTGCCTGTTAGCGTACAGAGTTTTAAGGTATTGCGGAACGACCGTTATCTCTATGTAGATAAAACAAAGTATATTGCTCAATTAGTAGCGGGCGGTCGTGTTTATTTTCTCAGTCGCCCGCGGCGGGTTGGCAAAAGCTTGTTTCTTTCAACCTTAGTCGCGTATTTTTTAGGGCAAAAAGAGCTGTTCAAGGGGTTGTATATTGAACAAGCTGAAGAGGAACAAGCTACTCGCGAAAATAGAGCAGCATGGTAGGAACATCCGGTATTCTATCTTGATTTTAATACCGGTAATTATAATTGTATGGCTGCTTTAACAGAAAATCTCAATATCTTTTTATCGAAACTTGAAGATATCTATGGAAAAAAGATATTGAAGAGACTCCTCCAAAACGATTTGAAGGACTTTTAAAGCGTGCATATGAAAAAACCGGTAAGCAGGTCGTGATTCTTGTAGACGAATACGATAAGTCGCTGCTGCAAACGATGGGGAGCAATGAAGCCCTGAATGAAAAGTATCGAAACGAACTTAAAGCTTTTTACTCGGTAATAAAGACCTGCGATCAATACATCCGCTTTGCATGTCTCACCGGAGTAACCAAGTTTAGTAAAATCAGCATTTTCAGCGATTTGAATAACCTACGCGATATATCGATGGAGAAACAATATGCCGGTCTTTGTGGCATCACACAAACAGAACTTGAAACGAACTTTCAACCCAACATACAAGCTCTTGCCGATGAACAAGACCTTACGTATCAAGAGGCATTGGCAGCCTTAAAGCAGTGGTACGACGGCTACCTGTTCCACCCTGCCGGAGAAAGAATGTATAATCCCTTTAGCCTGTTAAGTGCGTCGGTAAAAAAAGAAATCAAAAGCTACTGGTTTAGCACGGATATACCGACTTTTTTAGTTAATTATCTCAAAAAAGCGCACTATTATATCCCTACTTGGATGGCAATGTTGAATTGGACGAAGAGGGGCTGCAAACATATCGAGCCGTTGCTCAAGATACGCTACCGATTTTATTTCAGGCAGGCTACCTCACTATCAAAGAATATATCAAAGATTTACGGCTTTACCGGTTGGGTTTTCCGAATGATGAAGTACGGTATGGCTTTTTGCATAATTTGTTACCCGCATATCCTGACGTCCCTTTCGGGTAAACAGGGGATGGGTGGGACGATTTGTACAAGACATCCGCAAGGGGGATGCGAATAGCTTTATGGAACGGATGCAAGCGATTATCTCAAGTATTCCGTATGATGATTTCCCCAAGGATAAGCTGAAACTAAGGGAACAGCACTACCAGATAGCGGTGTATCTGGTCTTTGCGTTGATAGGGCAGTTTGTGCAGACAGAGGTGCATTCAGCAAAGGGAAGAGCTGATTGTGTGGTACAGACAGAGAGTAGTATTTATATCTTCGAGTTTAAACTTTCCGGGAATGGCAGTGCAGAAGATTCTGTCAACCAGATAAAAGAGAATGGCTATGCAGAACGGTACAAAGCTGATAGCAAGAAAATTGTGCTGGTAGGAAGTTCTTTTGACGAGCAGGCACGCACGATAAAAGAGTGGAAAACTGAAGTGCTATAGGAATAGCGCACTTTTTTATATAAACATCATTATTTTTCTCTATCACTAAAAACAAAGCGGTAAAATGCTTACATGAATACAATCTGTTTGCAATGTACCTCCTGTACATTTCTGGGCTTCGAGTTTTTCATAAACGAAAAACTCGATACTGTATGGAACCACTGACATCCTGTCAGTATAGCGACAACGCAGATGCACACCCCTCCAGCGCTTTTGCAAAGAGACGGCGTAGATACATCGTCAGCAAACGTACATCCGTGTACATTTGCTGACGGCGAGTTTTTGCTGTGCAAAAACGTCGCTACTGCGTGGAACCACGGACATCCCTGTCCGTTCTGATACGTGATTATTTGCAGAAGCGGCATGGATGCCGCTCGTATCAACCAGAAGCGATGTTTCGCGGTTACGCGAAACTCGTAGTCAAAACTATACACGGATGTATAGTTTTGACGGTAGATGCGTCGTATATTTCCAAAAGGACTACGGCAGCGGGCTATACCGCTCACCATAGTCATAGGTATCAAGCTGTTCGTGTTTTTTGACGAAGTTGACAACCACATAGGTAAAAGGCGTAAAGACAACCTCTATCATCGTCTTAAAAAGATAATTTGAAAAAGCCATCACCATTAAAATAGAAACAGCATACAGTCCCGAAAAGGCAATCGCCACAAAAATAATGCTGTCAAGCAGCTCACCGATCAAGGTGGATCCGATGGTGCGCATCCACAGGTGTTTGCCGCCGGTAAGAACCTTCATTTTAGAAAGAACGGTAGAATTGCTGTACTCGCCGATAAAATAACCGCAGATACTGCCGAGACTGATGCGGGGCATTTGCAGCAAAATATTGTTAAAATCGCTTTGCAGGTTCCAGCTACCTTCCGCCGGCAGGATACTCACCAGCCAGATATTGCACGCCATAAAAATTAGGAAAACAAAGCCCGTCCAAATAACCTTACGCGTATCCCGATAGCCGTACACCTCTGTCAGCACATCGCCAAAAATATACGAAAACGGAAAAAGCAGCGTACCGCCGTCAAAGACAAACGGGCCGATTTGCACCATTTTTACTGCCAAAATATTTGACAGTACCAATACACCGATAAAGAGTCCGGAAAGAACCGGCAAGAAATTCTTTTTCTTCATAGAGCCTTTGGCTTCATCTTGAAAAATGGAATCATTCATAATTTATTATAGCAAAATCACAAAAACGGTGATATACTAAATATATTAGGGCAACCGCATCAGACAGTTACCTAATATCCCCGCAAAATAAAGAGGCTGTTCAACCAGAGTTGAACCTCTTCGCGGTTCAAATGGTCTCACAACCTCTTTATTTTGCGATTGTTATCTACACTACCTGATGCGGTTGC
The DNA here is from genome assembly GCA_963551335.1 of uncultured Treponema sp. Taxonomy (GTDB): domain Bacteria; phylum Spirochaetota; class Spirochaetia; order Treponematales; family Treponemataceae; genus Treponema. The sequence continues at coordinate 5,533 of CAUVHB010000028.1, read as the reverse complement.
CCTTCCTTAAAATAAAATACACGAAATTTTATTTAAAATTTCGTGTGAAGGTAAAAATGTATTATCGGAGGAGGTATCATAAAAAGCGCCGCCTAAAATGGCGTCGGTGCTTTTTATCTCAAGTTTGCGTTGCAAACTCGATTATTGTATATGTGCGCATTATGCGCACGACTAAAAATTTTTTCGGACGTTGCAACATCCTACAAAAGTTTTTAGAGGAGGTAATATCAAAATGAAAACAATATTGGTAACAGGAGCGCTCGGGCAGATCGGCAGTGAGCTGGTTATGCATTTGCGCAAAACCTACGGCGGCAGCAATGTTATTGCTAGCGATGTAGTTAAAAAAGATATGCCGGCAGTGCTTGAATCCGGACCTTTTGAACAATTAAATGTGTTGGAACCGCAGAAAGTTGCAGATGTATGTAAAAAATATAAGGTTGACACCGTTATACACTTAGCAGCGCTCCTTTCCGCTGTTGCAGAACGCGATCCGCAAATGGCATTCAATATCAATATCCATGGATTATATAATATGCTGGAAATTGCACGGGAGAATAAATACCGGTTCTTTGTCCCCAGCTCCATAGCTGCGTTTGGACCGAGTACACCGAAAGACAAAACTCCGCAAGACACCATTCAACGCCCCACTTCGATGTACGGTGTAACCAAGGTTTCAGGTGAGCTTCTCTGCGACTACTACCACAAGCGTTTCGGCGTTGACACCCGCGGTGTGCGCTTTCCCGGTCTTATCTCGTATACGACCCCGCCCGGAGGAGGTACTACCGACTATGCAGTTGACATTTATTACGAAGCGCTGAAAAACAAAAAATATGAGTGTTTTATTAAAGAAGGCACCTATATGGATATGATGTATATGCCCGATGCCTTAAAAGCAGTTCAGCAGCTTTTGGAAACCGATGAATCCAAGCTGATTCACCGCAATGCCTTTAATATTGCTTCGATGAGCTTTCCGCCGGAAGTTATCGCTGCGGAAATTAAAAAGCACATTCCGGAATTTCAGATGACATATAAGGTTGACCCCATGCGACAAGCTATTGCCGATTCTTGGCCGAATTCCATCGATGACACCTGCGCACGGAATGAATGGAACTGGAAACCGGAATACACGCTGGAAACGATGACGGTCGATATGCTGGAACAACTGAGCAAGCGGCTCGGTGTTGCGTATCACTCGGCACAGAAATAATCCCACTGTAAATGCGCTGTTTCAAGCTTAACCGGCAGCGCAGTATGGGCATTGTCACAATATATGAGGAAATTGATATTTCCTACAAAAGTTTTTATAGGAGAAAACGATAAAAAGCGCAGCTAAAATGTCGCCGCTACTTTTTATCTCGGGGATGTCGAAAAAGTAACCAACTTTTGAGACATCCCCGGTTATTTACGTGTGCGCGTAATACGCGCACGGCTAAAAACTATTTTCGGATGTTAAAACATCCTACAAAAGTTTTTATAGGAGAAAACGATGAGCAATATTCACGAAATGGCTTTTTTACAACAAAAAGTACAGGAATTAAAAGAGCAAGGCTTGTATAAGGTACCGGTAACCCTTGACGGTCCGAACGAAGCGGAATGCGTTATTAATGGAAAGAAGGTTATCAACCTTTCATCAAATAACTATCTGGGCTTTGCAAACCACCCCCGTTTAAAGAAGGCGGCAATCGCAGCGATCGAAACCTACGGCGCAGGGGCAGGAGCAGTCCGCCCCATCATCGGCAACATGAAAATCCACGATGAGCTGGAAGAACTTTTGGCAAAGTTTAAGCGGGAAGAAGCAGTACTCACCTTCCAGTCAGGTTTTAACTGCAACGCCGGCGTTATCCAAGCAGTTACCGACAAGGGCGACCTCATCCTATCCGATGAATTAAACCATGCGTCCATCATCGACGGATCCCGCCTTTCAAAAGCCGATAAGGCAGTGTTTAAGCACTCCGACATGGCAGACCTAGAGCGGGTTTTAAAAGAAAAGCGCCCCAACTACCGCAACATCCTCATCATCACCGACGGCGTGTTCTCCATGGACGGCGACATTGCCAAGCTACCGGAAATCGTTGCGCTTGCGGAAAAATATGAGTGCCTAACCTACGTGGATGACGCTCACGCAAGCGGTGTATTAGGCGAAAGCGGACGCGGCTCCGTTGACCACTTCCACCTGCACGGCAGAGTAGACTTTGCAATCGGCACCCTATCCAAGGCAATCGGCGTTGTCGGCGGCTATGTTGCCGGTAAGCAGGTCAGCATCGACTGGCTAAAAAATCGCGGACGTCCCTTCCTGTTCTCCACCGGACTCCCCCCCGCCGCTATCGGCGCTTGTATCGAAGCTATCAAAATGCTCATGGAATCAACTGAATACACCGACCGGCTATGGACAAACGCCCGCTACTTCAAAGAAAAGCTCGCTCGACTCGGCTTTAACACCGGACACAGCGAAACCCCTATTACGCCGGTTATCATCGGAGAAGAAGCAAAAACCCTTGAGTTCTCCAAAAAGCTCTTTGAAAACGGCTTATTCATCGGGCCAATCGTGTTCCCCACCGTACCAAAAGGCACGGGACGCGTCCGCTGTATGGTAACAGCAGGACACACCACCGAACAGCTCGACCGCGCTATCGCCATCTTTGAAAAAGTCGGAAAAGAGATGGGCATTATCGCATAAGCTGAGCGTGAAAAAGAGACGGAAGCATACGAATGGGCAATCACACTCAAAATATGTTATGACAACAGACGATTGACCCGTTTCTCAAGTAGAAATTATTGAAATAGTCCTTTTAAAAATAGACCTGTTCAGAAGCGGAAGTTTCCGAACAGGTCTAATATTTATCATTTTGTTTTATGGTAATAGTTTATGCCAATGGTAAAACTCAAAAGAAAATTTGCCCATATATAGCCCATATATATAAGAGGCGCTGTCTATGTTTTTTATAGGATATGAAACTGAAGAAAATATCAATGGCGAGCAACCTCCTATAATATATATAAAAGGGAGCCGAAATCATTTTCATAATACGTTATTAAAATTAATACATAAATTGCGATTAAAAATATTTGAAATTAACATACGCGAATTAGGAATTACAACCGATGACTCAATAAGCTCCACTGATATTATTCTTAAAATTCAAGATAAAATTGAATTATCATATAGAATAGGAGCGCTTATGGTTGGAATTAAATATGAAAATTTTATTGATATATTATTTGAATTGGAACAGTTGGCATTTAAAAACTCAACAGTATTTTTTGAATATGAATGGATTAAGAATTTATTTAACGGCGCCATAATCATTGAATCATCTGATGACTGTTAAAAAAATACTTTTGGGGCTCCACACAAAAAATATCAGAATACCTCTCACGACACTCTTATTAAGAACATATCTCTCAATACCCTACATACTGAGCCGCAGAATAGATGCATCCTGCACAGGCAATATCAGCGGAGCTTCTCGGCTGCGCCCGTACTGGCTTAAAATAAGTTCCGGCAGCAGGGACAATTTTTTGGATAATGCCGTCAGGACAATGCATTGAAACAGGTACCCGCTTTTCTGGTGAGCAAGCTGAATGGGTTGAACCGCTACAAGGCTTGCCATGAGGTTCAGCAGAAAGCAGTTCGTATACCCGTGTTAAGAACGCGAGCCGTTCTGCAAGCTCAAAAATAAAACGGGAATAAAAAGCGAGCATTCCAAAGTCATTGCCAGAAAGAGCGCTGTGTTCAAGGCGTTGCAGTAAGCGGTTCAGCGTCGCAAAGGCAGCCTTTGCTTCTTGATAGCGAAAAGCGGAATACTCGCAGCCATACACCTGTTGCAGCATTTTCTTGAGTGTTTCCGCATCGTTGTATACATGCACAGGTTTTTGCGTACACTGCCGGAACGCGGTTTCGACGGCAGAGCAGCAGCCGTCAAGCACATACATCTTGGAAGAGTACAACAGCGGACACTTTTGCGTTGTCAAATACACCATCGTACTTTTGATTGCATCGCAGGCAGGATAATCACCGTATTTAAAAATAAAGGCATCCACTCCAACAATCGGCACCGGTACAAGACCACAGCCATAGATGAGCGCTTCGTCAATAACGGGAGACCGAGCTTCCGCATACGCAGAGCCGAACACCCCAACGATATTATCATCCGCCTGCATCCGAAGCGTCGCATCTACATACGCTTCTCTGCGGAGATCGGGAGCATAGTCAATTATTTCCTGTAAGGAGGCATGCTGAAAATCTAATTCCATACGCTGATCGTTTTATTCCTTTTCAAAGTTTTTACGTTTTTTCATTAAGTTCCCTGTGTCCGTTATTTCCTGTACCGATATATTGTAAATTCGTTATCTCTTTTATAGTTCTCTGAATAGTTTTTACACTTACTCCGGCATTATCTGCAACAGCTCGTCTTGTAATCTTACTTATTTAACCGCACCTTTGCCTTTATAAATTCAATCAGCTCTTTCTTGTTCTGAGGGTTATTTTCTTAGCAATATTTATTCTGGTACAGCACTTTCTGTTTTTAGCAAGTGATACAGGATTATTATTATCCGTGACCGATTATCTTTATTTTATAAAATGACATAATGATTATCACAGGTATGTGCAAAAACCGTGTTATAACTAAGGTAATCAAAACTGAAAGTATCTTTTTTTGTTTTAGATTTTCTTTTTGCTGAGTTTTAGTTTCTATTGATGCAGAACTCAAATCAAGCTTTGAAAAATCTGTAAAACAATTGTCGTATTCTATGCGTTCAGGCGAGCCGCCTCCGCGTGGTGGAAGCGTGTCTCCAAAGTGTGCAAAACCATTTCTAAGTTTTTGTTCAAGTTCATTATAATCACCGAGCTCATACAAAACATCGGCTATCTGGAGAGCATATCGATAATTTCTTTTTCGGTTTACAACCATGAAGATTAGAAAAAGCATGGTCGTAACCCATAGCGGAAGTACGACCAGATATAATTCACCATGGAGCAATATTTCAAGGGCTTCTACGACGAGTATTGTAATACTCAGTGAGCATAAAAAAATTTTATTCATTTGATAAAATTCCTTCTACAGATGTATCATTTCTCCTTTTCGGCTGGTGATACAAGAACTGGCACCCCAGTGCGGGAGTTAGGTTTATATTACTCCAACTGCAAAACCAATTTTTTACCAAGTACATTCGCAGCTTTTGTTAATGTTGCAAGCGTTACAGAATCATTGTACGGATTTAATAGTCTATCTAATGCTGCACGATATGTAGAGATTTCCTTTGCTATTTCAGTCTTGTTGCATTGATGTATGCTGATTTTATCACGCCAAGGGCTTATGTTCCATACCGGAATATTTATCGGTAGGACAACCGCATTAAAAAGATTTTTAGCGGTTGCTTTCTTTCTGTGCGAAATTTCATAGGTATAAGGTGAGCGTCTACAATGACACCGCTCACCTTAACCGTCAAGTTTTCTTTCGAAAACTTGCGTATTGGTGTGTGCGCTTTTCGCGCACGAATGCAACAGTTTCCAAAATTCATATTTTGTTCA
>CAUVHB010000027.1:0-9734 GCA_963551335.1 uncultured Treponema sp. | reverse complement strand
AACCCAATAGGGGTGGCATACGCTTGATGCCGTAATAAAATCTTGTAACATTCATACACCCTTTATGCGCCACGCGGAGGATTTTGGCTTATAATTTTGATGGTTTTAGAAAAAAAAGAAAAATACGGGAAAAGAGAGGACTATCTTTTTTGCTTCCTTTTGTGCAAACTCAATCTTGCTCCATACTCTATTCAACTTGTTGAAATAGACGCAGAGTGTTCTACCGCGTCGGCGACTACTGAATCTTATGCTGCATCAAGGATACGGAGATGATTATTACCGTTCTTGAAATCGGACGCCGTTCGTCGGTGTATGAATAGCTGTTCGGTACGAATCACCACCCCGACGCGGATTATGAGTATTCACCCTACCGTACGAATGAGCGTTCCGAAAGACCGTATGTTTAAAACAAAAAACGGATTCCGGCAGAAGCCGAAATCCGCTTAAGCGCCACTAGAAGCAGTTAATTAGCAGTTAATCAGTCCGAAAACCATAACGAACAGCGCGACGGTTTCGCAAAGACCAACCACGGTAATGTACTGACCAAAGCCCTTACCGGTTTCTGCCAGTGCGTCAGAACCTGCGGCGGAAGCCTTGCCCTGTGCAATAGCGGAAGCTGCAATACCGAGACCGCACGCAACGCCGACACCCAACAGGAACCACGGATCCGCTTGTGAAGTAAGCATTTTATTCATCAGCAAGAAGCCGTAAATGGTCTGCGTGAGCGGGGCGCCTGCAAATGCGAGGAGGATGAAGGGAGCCGGTTTATTATTCAAATAACACCGCTTCCATGCTCCGATTGTACCCTGTCCTGCAATAGCAAGCCCTAATGCCGATCCGAATGCCGAAATACCGAGTGCAGCTGCTGCACCAAACATACCAAAACTCATTGAAATCCTCCAAGTTGATACTAGACCAGTTCGATAACTTCGTTGTCGAACTGGTCGACGAGTTCAAAATCACACAGATAGCACGATTTTGAACATCGCATTTCAAGGTAACCTGTTCTGAAACGGAAGTTTCCGAACAGGCTTAATTTACACGATCTATTTCACCGCTCCCGCGTATGAAATAAAAAATGATGAGCGTTACCGCTTTCTATCCGCCGAAAGTATCAGCGTTTTATCATCCTTCCTCAAGCGCTCACTTTTTAAAAGCGCTGGCTTGAGGGAAGTTATTCTGCAAAAGGTTCATATTTGAACCCTGCCCACGTTAGCCCGACATGGTTTGAAAACTCTAATGTATTGAGCCGCACTCCGTGTACGATGACCGAAAGCACGTTCATAATATAGTTCAAACCGTGTCCGAAGAATAAGAGCAGCACACCTAAAAAGATAAGGAAGCTGCCGAGCGCCGGTCCCGCCATTTGGTTGACTGTCGCACTGATTGCAGAACCTGCAAGCCCGACTGCCCAAAGACGGATATAGCTCATAATATCGGCAAAGACGTTGACCACCCCTAAGAACATCGTGATGATATTTTTAAGGCTATCGACAATACTCTGCCCGATACCGGTTTGGTAATTTGAAAAAATAAAGTTGAGCGCAAAGCCGCCGCCGATCGCAATCAGTACCGGTTGGTTTATTTGATACCGCTCGGCGCTGACGACTAGGCTGAGTACCACAACATACATACCGTACAGCATCGCAATGGAGCCAATATGTCCCAGTATCTGCGGAGAACGGATATTTCGCACAATCGAGATGATATGCCCGATTGTTAACTGAATAAGTCCGAGCGTAAAGCAGAACTGCATCAAGTTGGCATTTCTGATACTCTCCTCGGTCGCGTTTGAGATAGCCGGTATGGAAAGGTTTTTCAGCCATGCGGGGATATAGTCCACCGAAATGCCGAACCAGTTGCAGGTTACCGTTCCCCAAATAACGGTGAGGACACCGAGGTAGAGGAACATCTGCATGGCGAGCGGAGCAGGCTGTTCTTTTGCCTTTGCTTTGCCGATTCCGATAAGGGATAAAATCACGAGGATGCCGCCGTAGCCTGCGTCTCCGAAAATCATCGCAAAGAAGATACCGAAAAAGAGCAGGAACCACAGCGAAATATCAGGTTCGCGGTAGCCCGGCACGGTACCGAGAAAGTCCGTCAGCGGGGTCAGCAGCTGCACAAAGCGGTTATGCCGCATTGCAGTCGGAACGGCATCTTCTTCTGCGGGGTCATCTGCAATAAATGCCCAGCCGTTTGCCTTTGCAAGACCTGCAAAATCAGCTTGTTTTTCCGCGAGAATATAACCGGAAAGTCGCGCAAGCCGGATCGGCTCTTTTTCGGCATGACATGCTGCCCTGTTTGCAGCATTGCCGGAACTTACCGCCGGAGTAGCTGCACTGTCGGATGCCGCAAACGTTATCGAACGCTCGGCAGCGCCGGAAGCCGCCGCCCCATCTTCTTCAAGCGGAATGACCTGCATACCGGCATGGACGGTTTCAAACTCAATCTCTTTTGCAAGTTTTTTTGCCTCTGCCTTGAGCGGCGCAAGCAGTTCAGTCCGCGCCCCAATCTTTGCTTTGAACAAGGGAAGCTGTTTTTGCAAGCGCTCTCTTTCGGTATGCATCGCCGAAAGCCGCATATCCGGTAAAATAAGCGGATTAAAATCGGGCGGCAGATCAATCGGCACATCAACAGTTTCGGAAACTATCGCAAAGCGGACTGTTTTTTTGCCGCCCGCAAGCCGTACCGTTGTAATGGTGTCAGGCAGCGCTGTATATGACTTTTCCGGAAGCTCACCGATTGTCAAATAGATGCTATTTTCTTCAAAGCTGCGTATATCTTCAGGATTAAAGTCCCCCCAAGAAGCGTACGCTTCGATTTCGCCAGTTAGCTTATTGATTGCAGCCCGTGTATTTGCTTCTTGGTCTTTAAGGTCAAGAATCTCATCAACTGCCTGCAATAAGGCATTCCGGGTCAACGCGAGCGTTTCAGTCTTCGCTTTTTCCACTTTTTTCGGCTGCGATTCGGTAATCAATGCTTCCGCTTGCTGCACTCTCGCGTATGTGTTCTGCAGTTCAGTCAAGGTATCGCTTGAAGCAGCTTCCTTTTCGATATGCACTGCACCGAAGTTCCGCAGCGTTTTTAACGCCGCCTTTTTCTGAGAATCCAGCACAAGGAGCGTCAGTTTTTTCATCGGTAAAATCATGCTGTTTCCTCCTCATTCGGAGCGCTCTTTTCCAAGTTCTTTTTGGAAATTTTTCCGCGCACAACCGCCGCTACCTGTTGGTCGCCCAGATACACGGAAATTTTTTTGATGTTCCGCTTGGTTTCCGGTATCTTTACCTTTTCAAACAGATTGACCCGCTGTGTTGTGGTACGCAGTTCATTGTTGAGCCGAGCCACCTGTTCATCAAGGATTTGAGCTTCAAGATCGAGCGATAACACCCGCTCCATCCGATCGCAGGCAATGTCGAGCCACAGCGGCGTTGTAAAAAGGTCGTAGCGGCTGCGTTCAAAATCTGCCCCGGAAAACACCGGTATCGAAACACCGGCAATATTTCCCGTCGAAGTGCGCACTTCTTTCACCTTGAGAATTTCAGGCGTAAAGACTCCTGCTTCACCGAAGACGGCAATCCACTGCTCAAACTCTTTGTGCAGCGCATCTCGGTTCAGCCGAACCTCTTTTGCGCGCATCTCAATCGTGCGGATTTCGGTTTGCAGCTGCTGTTTTTTTAGCTGAAGCGTCGGCAAGTACCGCTGGAACATCTTAAGCGATTCTTTTTGATTTTTCAGCTCGTTTTTCGTCAGTTTAATAGCCATCGCTATTCCTTATTATTATAGAAGAAAAATCTCTAAAAACAAACGTTTTTAGGGGTTCTCCATTACAGAAAACGCATTAACCCTCAGCGGGATTATGCTGCGCATCCTTGGGCCAGAAGGTTTTGATCAAATCGGACTTAATACCGGTTTCCTCGGGAGTAAAGCAAGATGAAAGAATCTTCCATCCGTTATCGAGCGCTTCCTCAAGCGGAATGTTCACCGACAAATCCATCATACGGGATTCAAAAAGCTCACCGTATTTGAGCAGCTTGCCGTCCCATTCGCTCATCATAAAGCCCATCGACTTTTTCTCAAGCGTGTCCTTGTAGGACGCATAGAGCTTGATCATATTGTCCATAAGGGCACGGTGATCTTCGCGGGTCTTTCCGTTGACGTTCTGCTTGAGACGGGAAAGACTTCCGAACGGTTCGATGCGTCCGTGTTTCAGATAGAACTGCCCTTCGGTGATATATCCGGTGTTATCGGGAACGGGGTGCGTTACGTCGTCGCCTGGCATGGTTGTAACAGCAAGAACAGTAACCGAACCGGCATCGTCAAAGTCAACCGCCTTTTCGTAGCGGGCGGCAAGCTGGCTGTAAAGGTCGCCGGGATAACCGCGGTTTGACGGAACCTGCTCCTGTATAATCGCGATTTCCTTCATCGCATCGGCGAAGTTGGTCATATCGGTTAAAAGGACGAGGACATCCTTGCCTTTGAGTGCAAACTGTTCACCGACTGCAAGACACATATCGGGGATCATCAAACATTCTACCGTCGGATCGGCGGCGGTGTGTACGAACATCACCGTGCGGCTCAGCGCGCCTGCTTCTTCCAACGTGTCCTTAAAATAGAGGTAGTCGTCGTATTTAAGCCCCATGCCGCCGAGTACGATTACATCAACCTCAGCCTGCATTGCGATACGGGCGAGCAGCTCGTTGTACGGTTCACCGGAGCTTGAGAAAATCGGCAGCTTCTGAGAAACCACGAGGGTGTTGAATACGTCGATCATCGGAATACCGGTTCTAATCATGCGGCGTGCCATAATACGCTTGGACGGGTTTACGGACGGACCGCCGATTTCTACCATATTATCTTTGAGCATTGGTCCCTGATCGCGCGGTTCGCCTGAACCGTTAAAGATGCGTCCGAGTAAGTCATCGGAAAAGCTTACCTGCATTTCCCGACCGAGGAAGCGTACTTCATCACCGGTAGAAACGCCGCGCCCGCCTGCGAATACCTGTAACGAAACAAGCCCTCTATCCAGTTTATTGACCTGCGCAAGCGAAGTTCCGAAACTGGTCTGTACCTGCGCAAGCTCACCGTAGGACACATCTTCAGCCTTGACGGTTATAACCGAACCGTTAATGGATTCAATCTTACTGTACACTTTCTTCATGATGTGCCTCCGCTTCTTTTATAAGTTTTGCCGCTTTTTCATCAAGCCCTGTTGCCTTATCGGTAAGCGCTCCGGTAATTGCCGCTTCGTGCTTCTTAAATTCCGGCGATTCCCACGGCGAATAGTTATAGTCGATAAAGGACTGGCGCAGTTTGTTAAAGTATGCGCGGGCTTCATCCTTGGTGTTAAAGGAGAACTGCGAGCCTAATATGCGCAGAATCAGTTTGTAAATATAGCGCTGGCGCTCTACGGAAACGGCATCGTCAACCTTATCGAAAGAGTTTTGCTGTAAATAAACCGCATCGAGGAAGTCTCCCTTCAAGTAGACGATAAAGTCTTCCATACTAGTACCTTCTTCGCCGACAACCTTCATCATCTGCTCAACTTCGGTGCCGCGGCGGAGCATTCTTCTGCCGTATTCCACCTGCGCTGCACCAAGTACACTTGGGTATTTTGACCATGAATCGAGCGGATGGATGGCGGGATATTTACGGGCATCGGAGCGTTCGCGGGAAAGTCCGTGGAAAGCGCCGACAACTTTGAGCGTTGCCTGCGTAACCGGCTCTTCAAAGTTACCGCCTGCGGGGGAAACCGTACCGCCGATCGTTACGGAGCCTTTGCTGCCGTCCTTTAAGCGGACAATACCGGCGCGCTCATAGAACGCTGCAATGTAGGATTCCAAGTAGGCGGGGAAAGCTTCCTCACCGGGGATTTCCTCCAAGCGTCCGGACATTTCGCGCAAAGCCTGCGCCCAGCGGCTGGTGGAGTCTGCAAGGAGCAGAACGTCAAGCCCCATCTGGCGGTAGTATTCGGCAAGGGTTACGCCGGTATAGACCGAAGCCTCGCGCGCCGCAACCGGCATCGATGATGTATTACAGATGATAACCGTCCGCTCCATCAGGGTGCGTCCTGTGCGGGGGTCAATCAATTCAGGGAATTCTTTTAAGGTTTCTACAACTTCACCGGCGCGCTCACCGCAGGCGGCGATGATAACAATATCAACCTCTGCGTTACGGCTGGTTGCGTGCTGCAAAACAGTTTTACCAGCGCCGAACGGTCCCGGAATACAGTAGGTTCCGCCCTTTGCGACCGGGAAGAAAGTATCTACGGTGCGGATTTTGGTAACAAGCGTTTCGGAGGGCTTGAGCCGTTCAGCATAACAGTCGATTGCACGCTTTACCGGCCAGCGGAAGCTCATGGTGAGCGGATATTTTTTGCCACGCTCATCGGTTACTTCCGCAATGGTTTCGTGTACAGTGTACTGTCCCGCCGGTTTAATGGAAGAAAGCGTGTATGTACCGTACATACCAAAGGGAAGCATAATCCGGTGGGTAAAGTTCCCCTCCGGCACCGTACCCAGCACATCGCCGCGCACGAGCGTATCCCCTACCTGTGCAACCGGCGTAAAATCCCACTTTGCTTCAGTTGAGAGCGCATTGAGATAGATACCGCGCTCCAAAAAGTAGCCTGCCTTTTCTGCAAGATCGGGGAGCGGGTTCTGCAAACCGTCATACACTCTGCCAAGCAGTCCCGGCCCGAGTTCAACCGACAAGAGATCGCCGGTAAACTCAACCTCATCGCCAACGCGGATACCCTTGGTAATTTCGAATACCTGCATCTGAGCAACGGAGCCGCGTATACGGATGATCTCGCTCTTCAATTTGGTGTCGCCGATATGGACGTAGCCAACTTCGTTTAACGTAACCAGACCGTCAAACTCAACGCTGACCATATTCCCGTTAATACCGACTACCTTTCCTTTCGTTCCTCTCATATCTTTTCTCCGAGAATTTGTGTGTAAATTGAGTGATATTCTGTGCGGCCGGTTTCCATCTTAAATTTTGAAGCCCGTTCGCTCAACAGTAATACAATTCCATAGCCGAAAACCGCTTCGCTGTCAAAAAAATGCAGTTTTCGCAGCTGATCTGCCGCTGTAAGCCGCGCATTCAGCAAATATCGTTCCGCCGCAAGGGGGTCATCGATATTGGAAACCCCGCGCACAATAGCGCCGACATCAAAGGCGGATGCAGGGGTTTCTGCAGGAGCAAGGCGCTCATCCCGTTTCAGCTTTGCGGCGCGCATTTGTTCAAGCGCAAATCGCAATTCCTGTTCAAACGAGTACCATTCGTTCACCACCGCAGAAGCCGTATGGACAGCCTCGCGGGGAGGAACCAGCGCGAGCGATTCGAGCACTGCGGCATCTTTTTCAGTTAAAAACCGCAGGGCAAGCTCTTTAAACTGCGCGTAAGAAAGCGGCGGGTCGGCATGCGGCATAATTGACGGCAGCTGCGCCATCAAATAATAGTATGAAGCCACTCCTTATAACTCCTTTACCGCATCCTTCAACAAGCGCGCAGCGCGTGAGCTGATGTAGGCGGAAAACAAATCGGCGACCGATTCCGCGGAAAAATCATAGTATGCCGCACCGTCCTTAACCCCAATTCTAAAGCCGCCTGCAAGCTGCGCATCGGATTTAACCTCGATGCCTTTTTCAACCTCTTTCTTAAACGCAGCAAGCAATGAACTTTCCAGCTTTTGCGCATCTTCGGGAGAAAGGATAACGGAAACATCGGCTTCGTTCGTTTTAATCCAGCCCTTTACCACTTCGGGGATCAATGCTTTAAGGACATCGCTGTTATATGCCGCTGCGGTTTCCGCTTTGATGAGGGCATCAAGAGAGGCGGTAACTCCTTCTCTAAAGGCGATGAGCGCATTGCGACAAGCCTGTTTAACGGCAGCCTCCGAAGCGTTTGTAAACCGTTGAGATTCGGCGTCCGCCTTCTTGAGCACGACTTCTGCCTCTTTTTCCGCATCTGCAACAATGGTCTTTGCCTTTTTCTCCGCTTCGGCAATGATACCCGCAGCTTGCTGTTCAGCAGAAGCAATACCGTCCTGCTTGATTTTTTCAACAAGATCCTGTAACTGAACTTCCATAATCAACTCACCTCTCTTCTATAATATATTATATATCAATGGTATGATTGTTCTTATCGGTTTCTATTCTATCAATTTCTCCCATTATAATGCAACTAGTATACTACAACTCTCCCGTAATGAATATAGCGCTGCTCATCTTTGAATTTACGTTACCGTTTATCTCGCTGAATATACCCTGCACTATTTACCGCGTATGATACGCTACCCGCTCAGCGTTACCAAGCGTAAAGCGCCACTGCGTTTCGTGCCGGTATACTTCGCCGGGGCGCACCCACGTGGCAGGGAACTCAGGACGGTTGGGAGAGTCCGGTACGTGCTGGGTTTCAAAGCATACGGCCGAATGATTGTTGTACACAGCGCCGTTTTTACCTTGCTCGCCGTGTAAAGCATTTGCAGTATACATCGTCATTGCCGGCTGTGTTGAATAAATATGCAGCGTTCTGCCTGTTACCGGCTCCGCGACGACCGCAGCAAGCGGAATGCTCTCTGTATCATCAGTACCGTCAGCATCGAGCAGCCACGTGTCGTCATAGCCGCTTTTCAGTTTATCAAAATCCTGCAACAATGCTTTTGGTGTACAAAAATCGAATGGCGTTCCTGCAACGGGGAGGAGCGTACCGCTCGGTATGAGCGACGCATCAGTTTCTACATAGCGGTGTGCGAAAAGCTGTACCTGATGATTCAGCGCCGAAGGATAGCTGCCGTCAGCTTCCACCCCCGCAGGGTTGAGATTAAAATAGGTATGATTTGTTAGATTGATTGGAGTTGTCTTGGTGGTATGAGCTTCGTAGCGCAGGGTTATCGTATTATTTTTATTGAGCATGTATGAAACGGTCAACCGGACTTCGCCGGGAAAGCCTTGCTCTCCATCAGGGCTTATTCTGGAAAAGCGCACCCCCGCCTCATCGCTGCCGGAGATAGACTCCGCCTGCCACAGCTGCTTATCATACGGGGGATATCCGCTATGGAGACAATGCGTGCCGCCGTTATTTCTGGTGAGTTCATAGCATTTTTCTTCTAGAGAAAAACGAGCATTTGAAATTCTCCCTGCATATCGTCCGATAATAGAACCAAAATGCGGCGTATTGCGGACGTAACCTTCAAGGGTTGAATACCCGAGTACAACGTCATCAAAGCCGCCTTTGGCTGCAGGTAGTAAAATCGCGGTGATACAGCAGCCGTAATCGATTGCCGAAAACGACATGGTTCCATTAGAAACTGTAAAAATCGATACCGCCGCTCCCGACGACAGCATTCCAAACCGCTCTTTCGTTACTTCCATACTACCTACCCGCATACTTGCAAAAAAACAAATGCTACTATTATTGTACAATGCTTTTTGCAAATGTACAAGGTAAAAAGTGATTGCAGGTTGGACAGAGAAGAGAGATGGTATCCCCCTTGCCTAAACGAAACCGGTTAGACAAAGTGAATATCATCCCTTTTCATATCTCAGTTTTTTCGTATCATTCTCTTGTGAAAGTAAAAAATATATGATACGTTACAACTACTTCTTACATTAGCGAGAATATCTATGCTCTTTATCTATTATCCTAAATGTACAACATGTATGAAAGCAAAAAAATGGCTTGATGATCATCACATTGATTATACCGAGCGACACATCAAAGAAGAAAAT
>CAUVHB010000026.1:0-9878 GCA_963551335.1 uncultured Treponema sp. | reverse complement strand
ATTCTTCTGCAAAATCATCATCGTCTTTGGGCATCAAGCGGCTTGCTCTGTCTAAAGCAAGGATTGCGTTATTCAGCTGCTTGCGCTGCGCTGAGGTCGTTCCTTGCGCTATAAGCGTTTCAACCTGTTTGTGTGCAGCTGTTTTAGGCTGCTCCTGCTGCTTGCGCTGCGCTGCGGCGCTTGCCTGTGCCAGCTGTTCATGTTCTTTGCGCTGCTCTTCA
Organism: uncultured Treponema sp.; assembly: GCA_963551335.1. GTDB lineage: Bacteria > Spirochaetota > Spirochaetia > Treponematales > Treponemataceae > Treponema. Next base: position 9,657 of record CAUVHB010000026.1, on the reverse strand, counting down.
GCCTTTTTCTGAGCCGCGTCTTGGGCTGCCTGTTCCTGCTGTCTACGCCGCACTTCCGCTCGCGCCTGCGCTAGCTTTTCCTCTGCTCTTTTCTGAGCTGCGTCTTGGGTAGCTTGATCCTGCTGTTTACGCTGCGCTTCGGCGCTTGCCTGTGCCAGCCGTTCCTGCTCTTTGCGCTGCTCTTCAGCCTTTTTCTGAGCCGCGGCTTGGGCCGCCTGCTCCTGTTGTTTACGCTGCGCTTCGGCTCTTGCTTGTGCCAGCCGCTCCTGCTCCTTGCGTTGTTCCTCAGCCTTTTTCTGAGCTGCGGCTTGGGCTGCCTGCTCCTGCTGTTTACGCTGCGCTTCAGCCTGCGCTTGCGCAATCCGTTCTTGCTCTTTGCGTGCGTCAAGTATTTTTGTGTAGAGATTGCGCGCATTGGCAGTGTTCTGCACAGCAAGCGCTTCTTTAATGTAGTTTTCCGCTTTATTCAGCGATATCTGCGCATCGTTTGAATTTGATAGGTATTGCGCCAGATTGAGCATTGCATCAGCCATTTCCATGTACGAATCGCTTGCAAACTGTTTTTTTTCCGGCATTGCAGCTGCTGCTTTATCGAATGCCGATACGGCGCTGTTAAGTTGTTGTCTATTTACGGCATTTTTTCCCTGCCCGATTAGTTCAACAACTTGTCTTCGCTGTTGCTCCGCCTGTTCGTCTTTGCGTACACGTTCTGCCGCTTGCTGTTGAGCTAACAGCGCCTCTTGCCGCTTTGCTTCTGCCGCTTTTTGGTACTCGGTTATGATATTACCGTAGAGTTCACGCGCGTCCGTATTGTTACGCGCTGCAAGCGATTTCTTTATATATCGTTCAGATTCATCACGAGCTTTTTGGATAGTCTGCGTATCAGAAGATGTCTTTGACACTAGAAAGAGCGAGGATGCTATATCATAATAGGAAGATGCTTCAAAATCTTTGTCATCAGGCATCGCCTCATCCGCATATTCAAAAGCGGTAAGCGCATTGTTTAACTGATTTTTTTGAGCGGCGCTTTTCCCTTGCACAATATAGTCGCGTACTTTATTGCGTTGTTCTTCAAGCTTTTGATTTCCGGTTGCCCGCGCCGTTTCTTGTTCCTGTGTTCCGCGGTTCAGCGCAAGCGCATCATAACCGAATACTCCCGGATAGGCGCTCGTTCCATCCGTTTGACTATTCAAAAAACTTTGCTGATTTTCCCCGTTTCTTCCATCTTGGGCGCCGTACGTTTTAGCAAGACTTTCGTTTGCAGCTTGTGCCGCCAAAAGCCGTTCCTGCTGTTCCGGCGTAAGTTCGCTGCTATCGTTTTCGGGCGGCAAGAAACCGTTATTTCCTAAAATATCGGAAGATTGCCCTGAAGCGCTTCCCAAAGCCTCGCCGTTTAGTTCAGTTTTTGCGAGCGGTACGTTATTTGTTCCTTTTCCACCGAAAATAAGCGAATACCCGCCCCAAATGAGTAGGCATAGTACAATACCGGCTGCCGTTCCGATTAAATATTTGTGTAAATCATTCAAGATTATAGTCCTCCGAATAATCAAGCGTTTCGTCCGAACCGACGGAAAGAGAAGAAGCATTATCTACTGATTGTAAATTTGCATTTATTTCATCCTGTAGCTTTTTATACCGTTCTTCTGCCGCTTTCCGCTCGGTTTCTTCCGCCAGCTTCCGCGCCTCTTCTTGCATACGAATCATTTCCGCTTCACGGTGTTCCGATTCTAAAAGGGATACCATACGCTGAATCGCCTGCCTTTGGGAAGTAGCGGGGTCGAGATTTAAATAAAATTTATAATCTTCCAATGCTTGCGGATATTGCTCCAATTTAATATAGGTGTTGGCTCTATTCAATACAGCCGGCGGATAGGCGCGGCGGGCGGCTAACGCCTCAGTGTATGCTTCTTCCGCCTCCGTAAATCGGCTTTGCAAAAAGTATACATTGCCCAGATTATAGGAATAAAGATATGCGCCCGCGGTATCTTTGCTTTTCCCTGCTAATAGCTGTTGTTCGGCTTCCGCATATTTTCCCATGCTGATATAGCATACTCCCAAATACAAATTTATTTTAGGGTCATTCTTCCCTTCCGACGCTGCCTTATAGAAAAGCGGCGCTGCCTTATCCGGCTGGTTGTTCAGCAGCAATTTCTTCCCTTGCGTTAAAGCATCTTCTGCAAAGCCCGACGCGGCTATGACTAGACCAACGACAATCGAAATTAATTGTCGAGCCGATGTACGGTAAATACGATTCATTGACATTACCTCTCAAAAATTATACCATAAAATTATGTCTTTGTACCTTATTAGTTTCATTGGTGTCCTTACTTTTTTCATTCTATTATTAGCTTTTTTACTGATACGTTCAATTGTTTCACCGAAAAAAACAGCTGTAATAGAAAAATATATCAATGCTGGCAAGTATGCAACAGCAATTAAACGGGCAAAAGCTATTATAGCAAAAAACCCGCGTGATACAAAAGCCCGCTACCTCCTTGGAAAGGCTTATTTAGCCGACGGTCGCGCCGAACTTGCTTTAATGGAGTTTAAAACCATCAGCAAGACCATATTTGAGTCAAAAGCCGAAGAAAAAGAGTTCCGTGTTCTAACGGCTCAGCTGTATGAGCGCTTTCAGCAGCACATGGAGGCTCTTGCAGAATACGCTTTGCTGATAAAACTCGATCCCCAAAATGCGGAATATCATTATGCTATCGGTCATCTTTTTGAACAGCTTAATAAAACGGAACAGGCTATTTTTCATTATCGGCAGGTGATCAGTCTTAATCCAAAACATGCCGCAGCCCATGCAGCGCTCGGGTTGCTCCTATTCCGTAACAAGCTGATGGCTGAAGCAAAACAGGAAATCGCAACCGCATTGAAGCTTGAACCCGATAATACCACTGCATTGTACTATCAAGGGCGGTTGCTCCGTGAATCAAAAGAATATGCGCAAGCGCTCGCTTCATTTGAAAAGGCTGCCCGCAATGCGGATCTTCGGCAAAAGTGTTTTACGGAACGCGGTTTGTGCTATCTTGATGCAAATAGTCTTGAAAAAGCAGCGTTTGAGTTCGACCGTGCGCTTAAACTCACCACTGCCAAAAATTCCAGTCCCGATACATTGCGGCTCCGCTATGCGTCTGCAGCATGTTACGAAAAAATGAGAGACCTTGACCGTGCCATCGAGCAATGGGAAGCAATCCACGCTCTAACGCCGAACTATAAGGATGTCGCTGAAAAACTTAGTCAGTATCGGGATCTCCGTTCGAATGATTACATGAAGGAATATCTTACCGTCAGCTCGGAATCGTTTCTTAAACTGTGTAAAGCGGTTACCGAACAGGCGTTTGCGCTTTCAGTCCAATCTCAAAAAGAGATAAAACAGGGGTGCGCTATTATTGCACTGGAAGATAATTCCGAAAAATGGATGAATGTGCGCAAGCAGCCTAAACTCTTTATCTATTCAAGAGATAGCGACATAATCGGTGATTCTTTTTTACGTTCGCTGCATGAACAGATGAAGGCGCAGGGGCTGGTACGCGTTATCGTCATTACCTCAAGCGGTTTTTCACGAGCTGCATTAAGCTTTGCAGAAAATCGACCGTTTGAATTAATCGATAAAGACAAACTGGAGTCAATTCTAAAAACGATAAAAGGCATATAGCATGAAGATTCTCTGTGTTTCCGATCAAATTGATCCGCTTATTTACAGCATCAATATCAAAGAGCGATACAAAGATGTCGATCTTGTGATTTCGGCCGGAGATTTACCGATGGAGTATTTGGAATTTATCGTTTCATCGTTGAATAAGCCGCTCTTCTTTGTGTTTGGAAACCATAATCTTAGCGCATTACCCTACTATCATAAAAATCTTGCAGCGGATGGCTCTTTGCAATCTATAGCCGAAAGCGCCCCTGAAGGGTATGGTTCAACGTATCTTGGCTTTACCACGCGGCGGGAGGGCGGCATACTTTTGGCAGGGGTTTCGGGAAGTATCCGGTATAATAGCGATATTGGGCAATATACCGAGCGCCAAATGAAGATGCAGTTGCTTGCACTAGTGCCGCGTCTTATTTATAACAAGCTGCGCTACGGGCGGTATTTGGATATTTTTGTCGCCCACGCCGCCCCTTTTGGTATTCATGATCGACCTGATCCGTGCCATAGAGGGTTTAAATGCTTTTTATGGTTCATAAAGAAGTTTAAACCGCGTTACTTTTTACACGGGCATATTCATCTTTACGATCTACAGGCGCCGCGGGTAACTGCTTACGAAAACACAACGGTTATCAACGTATTTAGCAACTATCTGTTAGAATTCGATACCGACCGATTTGCAGAACAGTCCAATTCATAGTGAGTGCAGGTTACCCTGAAATGTGATGTTCGCGCATCGTATTATTTGTACAATTTAGAACTGGTCGACCTGTTCGACAACGAAGTTATCGGACAGGTCTAATATGCTAAAAACAATAGTAAGGAGTATTTTGATGATAGATAATAAAACCGTACTTTCCCGTAAAAAGCTTTTTAACGAAACGGGCGATATCGAAGTCCATTTACGGAAGATGATAGGCGGCAACACCACCAACTTGAACGACTTTAACAATATGAAGTATACATGGGCAAGCGAGTGGTACCGACAGGCGATGAATAACTTCTGGATACCGGAAGAGATCAATATGAACACCGATGTGCAGGATTACCGCAAGCTCAGCCCGGCAGAAAAAACCGCGTATGATAAAATTCTGTCTTTCCTTATTTTTTTGGACAGCATCCAGACGGCAAACCTGCCGAACGTCGGGCAGTATATCACGGCGAATGAGGTGAACCTCTGCCTTACGATTCAGGCATTTCAAGAAGCGGTACATTCGCAGAGCTACAGCTATATGCTCGACACCATCTGCTCCCCCGACGAGCGGACGGCAATCCTCTATCAATGGAAAGATGATGAGCATTTACTCAAGCGGAACAAGTTTATCGGCGACTTGTACAATGACTTTCAGGATGATAAGAGCGCGCTGGCTCTTTTGAAGGTAGCCGTTGCCAATTATATTCTGGAAGGCGTCTATTTTTATTCCGGCTTTATGTTTTTCTATAACCTTGGACGGAACAACAAAATGCCCGGCTCCGTACAGGAAATCCGCTACATCAACCGAGACGAAAACACGCACCTGTGGCTATTCCGTTCGATTATCCATGAGCTGCAAAAGGAAGAGCCGCAGCTATTCACGCCAGAAAACAACGAGCTATTCCGCAGTATGATTCGCGAAGGCTGCGAGCAAGAAATTGCATGGGGGCATTATGTTATCGGGGATGACATTCCCGGGCTTACCCGCGGTATGGTTACCGACTACATTCAGTACCTCGGCAACCTCCGCTGCGAAAACCTCGGCTTTGAACCCTTGTACGAAGGTCACCGCGAAGAACCTACCTCTATGAGCTGGGTAAGCCAGTACAGCAACGCCAACCTCATCAAAACGGATTTCTTTGAGGCAAAGTCCACTGCTTACGCAAAATCTTCGGCATTAAAGGATGATTTATAGGCATAGGGAAACGCTCGGGCAAACGCATTACCATATTTAAAGTGTTTGTTCCAAAGGATGAATATGCAACTAAAAAGATTTGCACTCGGACCGCTTCATTTTTACCGACAGGCGCTTGGATTTGCCATACCGGTAATGATTCAAACCTTTGTACAGAGCCTCGTTTCGCTGATTGATAACTTTATGGTCGGCGGGCTGGGCGACATAAAAATGAGCGCGGTCAATATCACTAATCAATTTACTTTTCTCTTTTTAACCACGATTGGCAGCTTTTCCGAAACTGGCGGGATGTTTATGTCCCAGTTTAGCGGTGCAAAAGATGCAAGCGGAATGCAGCAGACATACCGGTTCAAGCAGATTATGATGCTTGTCTGCGCCGCGCTTTTTACGGTTTTGGCATTCTTTTTTTCGGGATATATCCTCGGATTTTTGGTGCACGGAAATCAACAAGCGCCTGAAATTGTAGCCGAGGGACAGCAGTACCTGCATATTATCCTGTTAACCTTTATGCCGATTGCCTTTTCAACCGCGATTACCTCTTCCCTGCGCGACATCGGCAATGTAAAGGTTATTATGTACAGCGCGATTATCTCTACTTTGATTAATACCTGCGGAAACTACATTTTGATTTATGGGAACCTTGGAGCGCCGCGGCTGGAAGTGAAAGGCGCTGCATACGCAACATTGATAGCTCGCTGCTTTGAAGTTGTACTACTGCTTATCTATGTGCATATCAAAAAACCTGCGTTCTACGTGCGAATTACTGCGCTGTGGAAGATACGCTGGGAACTTTTTATGCAGATGGTTAAAAAGCTCGGACTGGTGTTTGCCTCCGATATTTCGTGGGTAGGTACCGAAACCATTGTTGCAGCGTTGTATAACAGCCGCGGCGGGGCGGAAGTTGTTGCAGGTATGGCTGCCGGTTGGACGATTGCAAATATTTTCTTTTTAATCTTTCCGGTGATTTTTACCTGTGTGCGGATTATTGTCGGCAGCTCGCTGGGACAAAACAAATTGGGCGAAGCCCGCAAGCAGGCGCGGTGGTTCCTTTCAGGCTTTTTTATCTTCGGTGTTTTTGTCGGTATTTGCGAAGCGCTCACGGTGTTTCTTATTCCGATCGTGTTTATCCGGCTTTCGCCTGCCTCGCATATCATCACACGGAATCTTATATGGGTTATCGCGCTTTATATGCCGCTGTGGTCATATCTTAATACGCAGCTTGCAATTTCCCGCGCCGGCGGCGATGCCCAGCTTGGCGCATGGGTGGATATCAGCGTCAACTCAACTGTATTCCTACCGGTGATGATTATCTTTACCTACTTTACTGCGCTTTCGCCCGTTGCGATGTTCGGTCTTGCAAAGCTGAGTGATTTTTTTAAGTTGTTCATCGCCGGTCATCAATTAAAAAAAGAGCGGTGGGTAAAGAATTTAACCGTTGCGTAAGGATTTACAAAAAGCAATACAACACTGCGCAGCGTACAAGGAGATTATGCCTTGCACACAGAACAATCACGCCCGTTCGTTCTGCAGCCCCCTTTCTTTTTCCTGTAGGAACTGCATTGAATAGAGCTGATAGTAGTGTCCTTTTTTGTGCAGCAGCTCTTCGTGCGTCCCCGCTTCAATCATTCTGCCTTTTTCGATAACGATGATTTTATCGGCATTGCGAATAGTGGAAAGGCGGTGTGCAACTACAAACGAGGTTCTGTTTTTCAGTACGGCTGCAATCGCTTTTTGAATTTTTTGCTCCGTTTCCGTATCGACGGAAGAAGTGGCCTCGTCCAACACAAACAGGCGCGGATTCCGTACAAGCGTACGCGCAAATGAGATGAGCTGCTTTTGCCCCGTTGAAAGCAATCCGCCGCCTTCGCCTACCTGCGTTTGATATCCGTTCGGCATTGCGGAAATAAATTCGTGGGCATCAACAAGCTTTGCCGCCGCGATAATTTCTTCTTCCGTTGCATCAAGTTTGCCGTAGCGGATGTTCTCTTCAATCGTGCCCGAAAATAAATGCGGCGATTGCAGTACATAGCCGAGGTTTTCGTGTATCCATGTTTCCGGCATTCCGGTGTAATCGATGCCGTCAATTAAAATACGTCCCTGCTTTGGTTCATAAAACCGGCAAAATAAATTTACGATAGTGGACTTTCCCGCTCCGGTAGAACCGACGAGCGCAAGCGTTTCACCGGTTTGCACCGTCAAATTAAAATCGGTTAAAACAGGTTCGCTCTCCTTATACCAAAATGACACATGCTCAAACTGTACGGTTCCTTTTATGGCAGGACGTTGCACTCCCGTCGGGTTGAGCGCAGTACCATATTTTTTGATAACCGCTTCCGTATCCTGTATGTCCGGCTTTTCTTCAAGCAAGGCAAAAATACGTTCGGCTGCTGCTTGTGCCGATATCAATTCTGCAAACAGCGTAGCGGCTCCTGCAAGCGGGGCGTTGAACTGAGTAACATACGAGAGAAATGCAACAAGCAGTCCCAAACTAATCGCCTGCGAGATAACAGCGCTTCCGCCGTAAAAGACAACCAGCCCCGTACCTAACGATCCGATAATCTGTACCGTGGGCATTAAAATAGAAGAAAGTAAAATCCCTCGTATCGAAGCAGTCTTCATATTCTCCGTTTTGGCGAAAAACTCTTTTGCGTTCAACGCCTCACGCACGAGCGTCTTGGTCGTCTTTGCTCCTTGGATATCTTCGTTATATGCTGCCGTCAGCTGTGCATTTACCACCCGTACTTTCCGTTGCGCTTTTAATATCTTTGCGCGCAGATAAATGCTCAATGCAATAATCAGCGGGAATGTCGTTAATACAATAATGGCGAGTCTGACATTGTCGTGGAACATCGTAAAGATGAGCGCGAACAGCATAAAAAAGCCCCACAGTAGGTCGGACACGCCCCACGCAACCAACTCCGATAATTTATTGATATCCGAGGTGATACGCGACATAAGAGAGCCGACCGAATTGGCATCGTAAAATGAGAGAGAAAGACTTTGTAAATGATTAAAACAGCGGATTCGTAAGCGATTGCACATCTTTACTTCAACCATGCCGATTGCCATAATATAGAAAAACGTAACAAGAACTGCGAACACTATGAAGACGCTGGTCAGCACGACGACCGGAATAAAATTCTGCAAATTTTGCTCTTTTACGAAAACGTCGATAACATAGTTGGTGATTTTAGGTTGAGCAATTGCGCAGATTCCTTCAAGCCCCGAAAAGATGAAACCTGAAATAAAGAGCAATTTAAAGAACGCAAACTCTTTTACAATTCGCTTCCAAACCCCGCCGTTAAACTTTTGGGTGTAATCGTTTTCCTGATCTTGTTCCATAATAGTACCTTGTCGTTACAATGCATTGGAGCTTTTCGAAAGATTCAATTAATTTTCGTAATGTCCACGGCAGGAAATCAGTATAATAACCTTTTCCTCTACAACATACACAAGTCGATTTTCTTCATCAATCCTACGGCTCCAAAATCCTGTTAAGGTACCTTTTAACGGTTCCGGTTTACCTAGCCCCTCGAACGGACTACGGCTGATATCTTTAATAAGAAGATTTATCCGTTTAAGCGTTTTTCTATCTTGTGTCTGCCAGTAAATATAATCGTTCCAAGCGTCAATATCCCACTGTATTATCTTGTCCGGCATAAAGTTAATCCTCTATCAATTCATGCTTTGCTAGCTGAAGTTTGCCTGCCTTATAATCTGCCATTTTCTTTTCAAGGTAACCAATATTACTTGTAGAATAGAACGGATCCGTTGATATTTCAAACGGTATTTTTTGTTTCCGAACCGCCGTTTTTGCAAATACGCAAAAGGCTGTTGTCATGGTCATACCAATGTCGGAACAAAAGGCTTCAAATTGTTTTTTTAGGTTTTCGTCCATACGGATATTTATGTTTGTTTGTGCCATAGTGTAACTCCTTTTATCTTTATTCGTGCGGAGGGTTTAATACCCCGACGCTTGCGTCGGGGTATGCTGATTGTAGATAGATTTATTGATAGTGTCAATAATTATGTCAAATACCTGTAACGCATTGGGGCATTTATTTCCAGTTTTTTCTGCTTGTTCTTTTGTAGGGAATGTCTATACTATATGCT
>CAUVHB010000025.1:0-9919 GCA_963551335.1 uncultured Treponema sp. | reverse complement strand
GCACACAGGTATATGCGCCGCCTGCACAGAGACCGCCGAAACATGCCACTGAGGCTGCAAAGATATGACCCGATCCGGCAAAAGCAGGCTTGATAATTAAAAGGCTTGCGGCAAATGCACAGACGGCTGCAAGAAGCCGGGTAAAACGTATGCGCTCTTTTAAAAACAGAAATGAGAAAAAAATAGTAAAAAACGGTGCGAGCTTTGCCAAGATAGAAGCATCGGCAAGCGCTAAGTGACTAACAGCATAGAAATTGGAAACTAAACCGGCAGTGCCCAATACCGCCCGTAATATAAGGAAAGGAATATTTTTTTTCTGCGGTAGCGCAAATTGACGGTTCTTTATTAAAACAAAGAGTGATGTACAACAGGCAATACTGTTCCTAAAAAACGCTTTTTGGATAGACGGTAAATTGCCGGAAAGCTTTGCACATAAATTCATTACAGTAAAAAAGAAAGCCGAACAAATGATGCACAAGATACCTTTTTGTGCGGATGTCAATCGAATACTCATAATACCGGTAAAGTATAGCAGAAATGAATACTCTAGGTAAACGTATTAGATGCTTTTTAATACGTCTGCAGAATGAAAGAGCCTGTTAGCAAAATAAGCGCTTATGCATAAAAATACCATTTTTTAATATTTTACCACTATTTTTGCATATTTATGCATAAAATGCTTGACATTTTTTCTATAAGCACTTAGTATCGAGCTGACAGTTTTTTACTGAGGAAGCCGCTCAAAACGTGAGTTTTTAGGGGGTTCAAAGATTAAAAAAGCTGCCGAATTGGGAGATATCACGCTATGATATCCAGACACTCGACCTGTTCAATAACTGTATTGTCGAACAGGTCGACGAGTTCTAAATCGCACAAATAGTACGATTTAGAACATCGCATTCCAAAGGAGCCTGTTCCGAAACGGAAGTTTCCGAACAGGGTTACTATCAAAAGGAGTTGAATATGAAAAAAGCTATGTATGCCGTATTTGTTCTAGCGGCTGCAGCGCTCTTGGGCGTATTCGTTGCAGGGTGCAGCAAAAAGGCGGAAACAAAGCCTGAACAAACAGGCTCGGCGTCTAACGGACAAAAAACCGCCTCATACCATATCGGTATCGCAACAGGAACCGTTTCTCAATCGGAAGATGACCTTCGCGGCGCCGAAAAATTGATCGAAATGTACGGGTCGGTTAAAACCGGCGGTATGATTCAGCATATCACCTATCCTGATGACTTTATGTCTCAGCAGGAAACAACCATCACGCAGATTGCCGCGCTTGCAGACGATCCAATGATGAAAGCTATTATCGTCAATCAGGGAATCCCGGGAACTGCCGAGGCATTTAAGCGCGTTCGAGAAAAACGCCCTGACATATTGCTGTTTGCTGGTGAACCGCATGAAGACCCGCTTGTTATCCAAGCAGCTGCCGATATGGCAATAAGCAATGACTTTGTATCCCGTGGCTATACAATTATTTGGGCTGCAAAAGAGCTTGGCGCCAAAACCTTTGTGCATATTTCTTTCCCGCGACATATGTCCTATGAAACGCTCGGTCTGCGTCGCCAAATTATGGAAGCTGCCTGTAATGACCTTGGGCTAAAGTTTGTGTTTGAAACCGCTCCTGATCCGACAAGCGATGTCGGCGTTGCCGGCGCTCAGCAATTCATCCTCGAAAAGGTTCCTCAATGGGTCGAAAAATACGGCAAAGAAACTGCATTCTTCTGTACAAACGATGCGCATACGGAACCACTCTTAAAGCAGCTGTTGCAGTACGGCGGTATCTTTGTTGAAGCAGACCTCCCCTCACCGTTAATGGGATATCCGGGAGCGCTCGGTATCGACCTTACCGAACAGGCGGGAGACTTTGCGGCTATCTTAAAGAAAGTTGAACAGTCTGTTATCGATAAAGGCGGAGCAGGTCGCTTCGGTACATGGGCATATTCCTACGGCTTTACGGTCAGCGCCGGTTTAGGTGAATACGCACGCCGCATCATCGACGGCGAAGCGGAGAAAGGAAACCTTGCCGATTTGTCAAAAGCATTGGGTACCTTTACTCCCAATGCACGGTGGAAGAGCGCATACTATACGGATGCGAGTACCGGTGTTCGTGCAAAGAACCAAGCACTAGTATTTATGGATACCTATATCCTCGGAAAAGGCTTCTTGTCTACAACCGAACAAGAGGTACCGCAGAAGTACTTAAATATGAAATTTAATAAATAATACGGACTATTTAAAAAAGCCTCCTCAACAGAAACGGGTACATGGAAAATTTTGAAATGTACCCGTTTTTTTTGCTGAATTTTTGCATAACGGCGGAGCATTGGCAGCGCTTTTATGCGCAGGGCGTAACACTCAGGCATAAACACATACGGGCATCTCTAAAAGCCTAACCGAATTTTTTCCAATGCCCCAAGATGCCCATACATAAGGATTGTAGGAATTTATGACTAATGATGAAGTTATCTTATCCATCGATCATATTACGAAGGAATTTTCAGGAACGCCCGTTTTGCAAGGGGTGAGCTTTGATGTCCATGCGGGAGAAGTGATCGGGCTGGTAGGAGAAAACGGAGCTGGAAAAACAACATTGATGAGTATTCTATTCGGTATGCCGGTCATTGCCGAAACAGGCGGCTACGGCGGAACGATTCGCATACAAGGGAAAGAAGTTGTTTTTAAAACCCCATTCGAGGCGCTCGGTGCAGGGGTTGGCATGGTACACCAAGAGTTTTCGCTGATTCCGGGCTTTTCTTCCGGTGAAAATATCATGTTGAACCGCGAACTTGAACAGGAAAGTATTATTTCCGATCTCTTTGGACGGCGGCTTACGACATTAAACCGGAAAGCAATGCGCGAGCGGGCACAGCGTACGCTCAATCAACTCGGTGTTTCTATCAACGCGCAAACGCTGATTTCCGAGATGCCGGTAGGACATAAGCAGTTTACCGAAATTGCCCGCGAAATAGACCGCGATAATGTGCAGCTTTTAGTGCTGGATGAACCGACCGCCGTCCTTACCGAATCGGAAGCGGAGGTGCTGCTTAAATCCATCAAAGCCTTGGCGGAAAAGGGAATCGCGGTTATCTTTATTTCTCATCGTTTGCACGAGGTTATGGAAATTTGCGATCGAGTTGTCGTGCTGCGCGACGGCGTTTCCATTTTAGACACGGAAACTGCAAAGACTGATATACCGGCGATTGCTGCGGCGATGGTCGGCAGAAAGGTGGAAGGGCAAGCGAACAAAAGGGAGGCGCGTCAGTTTGACGAAACTATCCTCGAGGTAAAACACCTGTGGGTTGATATGCCGGGCGAGCTAGTCAACGACGCGACTTTCTCCGTTAAGAAGGGAGAGATATTCGGTATTGGCGGTTTGGCAGGGCAGGGAAAAATCGGTATCCCGAATGGCATTATGGGGCTGTTCCATGCCGGCGGCGAGGTTATCTTTAAGGGTAAGCCGCTCGATATTACGAAAACAGCAAAAGTTCTTTCGGAAGGGATCGCATTTGTTTCCGAAGACCGGCGCGGCGTTGGGCTTTTGCTGGACGAAAGCCTCGATTGGAATATCGCCTTTACCGCTATGCAAGCTAAGCATAAATACTTAAAAAAATATCTCGGCGGGCTAATCACCATCCGCGACGAAAAAGCGATGAAGGCGCTTGCGGACGAGTATATCAAGATGCTGCAAATTAAATGCAACGGTTCCCAGCAAAAAGCGCGGGAGCTTTCCGGCGGCAACCAGCAAAAAATATGCTTGGCAAAAGCATTTTGTCTGGAACCCGATTTACTGTTTGTTGCGGAGCCGACCCGAGGCATTGACGTTGGCGCCAAAGCGCTTGTATTGGAAGCAATCCGTACGTTAAATCAGGAAAAAGGCGTTACCGTTGTGATGATTTCGAGCGAACTCGAAGAACTGCGCTCTGTGTGCGACCGTATTGCGGTCGTATTCAATGGGAAGGTTGCGCATATACTACAGCCTTCCGAAGATCCGGCGGAGTTTGCGCTCTATATGGCAGGAGTAAAATAGATGGAACAGTTCAAAAAGCAGCTCGCGGCATTTGGTTGGCCGCGTATTATCATTTTCTTATTCTTATTGTCGCTGTTTATTGCGGCGCCTTTTGTGAACGTCAGTATCGGCGCTTCTCTTTCGGATACGATAAATCGCTTCGGTATGAATGCGCTGTTGGTACTTGCAATGGTGCCGATGGTGCAGGCAGGATGCGGTCTTAACTTCGGATTATCGCTCGGCGTTATCGGCGGCTTGCTCGGCGCAACGATTGCGATGGAGTTGAACTTAGTCGGATGGGCCGGCTTTTTTTCGGCTATGGTGTTTACCATAGTGATTTGTGCGGTTATCGGCTATGCTTACGGTAAACTCTTGAATCTGATTAAGGGCGAAGAAATGACGATCGCCTTATATGTCGGCTTCGCTGCAGTTATGTTCATGTCGATTTTGTGGCTGCTGTTACCGTACACCAATCCGACGATGGTATGGGGCTACGCGGGGAAAGGCTTACGAACGACTATCACCCTCGAAGGATACTGGCTGAAAATACTGAACAATCTATGGGCGTTTCAAACAGGTTCGTTTGTGTTTCCGACTGGGCTTATCCTCTTTGTCTTTATCTGCTTTTTTATTATGAAGATATTTATGAAGACAAGGACAGGTACTGCACTAACCGCAGTCGGTTCAAATCCCGAGTTTGCGCGGGCAAGCGGGGTGAATATCGACCGAGCGCGGATTATCAGTACGGTGTTGTCGACCGTCATCGGCGGCATCGGAATTTTGCTGTACCAGCAAAGTTTCGGTTTTATTCAGCTCTATCAAGCGCCGCTTTTTATGGCGTTCCCTGCGGTAGCGGCTATTCTGATCGGAGGAGCCTCGGTCAACAAAGCGTCAATTTTAAATGTCATGCTGGGAACATTTTTGTTTCAAGGTATTTTGACAATGACCCCATCCGTTATTAACAGCGTTCTGCAGACCGATATGTCGGAGGTTATCCGTATTGTGTTATCAAACGGTATGATTTTATATGCATTGACGCGGAAAACGCAGGCGGCGAGGTAAATTATGGTATCGTCTAATATGCTTAAAAAGAAGTGGGAAAATTTTTCTGCGGTGGATTTTATTCTGGATAATTTAGTATCCATTATATTTTTAGTTGTTTCGTTCCTTGCCATTCCCGTATCGGGGTTGTCGGCTCATCATATTATTGCCGAAATTTTAACGCGCATTGGCAGAAACTCTTTTTTGGTGTTCGCGTTGATCCTGCCGATTATGGCGGGGATGGGGATTAACTTCGGGATGGTGCTCGGTGCGATGGCGGGGCAGATCGGTCTTATTTTTGCAATGGACTGGAGCATCGGCGGTATCTATGGGCTGGTATTCGCTGCCGGTATCGGAATGCCGATATCTATCTTACTTGGGATCGTTGCAGGTTCGGTGCTGAACCGTGCCCGCGGGCGGGAAATGGTTACCAGCTACATTCTTGGGTTTTTCTTCAACGGAATTTATCAATTCTTTGTGCTGTATATTCTTGGCTCTGTTATTCCAATGCACAATAAGGCGATTATGCTGTCCCGCGGCTACGGAGTGCGTAATACGCTTGAGCTCGCGCCGGTACGGCAAATACTCGATACGGCAATTCCGCTGACGATTGCAGGCTTTAAAATTCCACTCCTCTCGTATCTGATTATTATTGCGCTGTGTTTCTTTATCGTGTGGTTTAGAAAGACAAAGCTCGGACAGGATATGCGGGCAATCGGGCAGAACCAGACTGTTGCGCTTGCCTCCGGTATTGCGGTTGAACGAACACGGATTATTTCGATTGTTATTTCGACAGTGCTGGCCTGTATCGGGCAGATTATCTTTTTGCAGAATATGGGAAATATCAGCACCTATAACGCACATGATCAAACCGGCTTCTTTGCCGCCGCTGCAATCCTCGTCGGAGGCGCTTCGGTGAATAAGGCAAGTATCAAAAACGTCTTTATCGGTATTATCTTGCTGCACTTTCTCTACATCGTTACACCGATGGCTGGGCAGAACCTTTTTGATTCCGCAATGATCGGTGAATACTTTAGACAGTTTTCCGGCTATGCGGCGATTGCATTGTCGCTCGTGATGCATGCAGCGCGCAATCAAAAGAATGCAGAAAAACAGCGGGCAGCGCTGCGGGCCGAAAGCGGGAGGGCATAATGATTCGAGTACGTTCAAAAAAAGGTCAGCGGCTGGTTAAAATAGGCTTGGTCATTTTTTACTTGCTTCTTATGGCGCTTATGTTTTTGCTCGGTCGCTCTCATACCGTGCTGATCGACAACAAGAGCGATCCAAACGGCGCGTATAAAGCAATTGACGGGTGCACAATTTCGTTTAATGGCGAAAAGCCGATCGAAATGTTTAAGGGCGACCGTGATAAAATTATGCTGCGGGGGCAAACCCATCGCGTAAAGGTTAGCTTCTTTAACGGACAAGAAGAGATAACCGGTACTATCACAATTCCGCTTTTCGAGGATGCGGTGATGGTGTCGATTCCGGCTTTTGTGAAAGGCGAAAATGCCGTAAGTCACTTTGAGCTGTACACTCCGTCGGAAGAATAGAAGAATAGTGAAGCGGCTTTAGGCATCTGAAGAAAATCGACTGTGTTTCCCAGATGCCTGACTATCTTCTTTTCCATGGAATAAAACGATTGACCCGTTTGGTGTATGCAGTGTATTCATCGCCGAACCGTTCTGCCAGCCATTGTTCTTCTGTCAGCTTCATAAACACGGTGAGATACAGCCAAAAAAGCGGCGGAAGCATCAATACATACCAGTTTTGGCAGAGCAACAATGCGCCAGTGCAGATGAATAAAAACGCTGCATAAATCGGGTTCCGCACCAGTGCGTAGACACCATCAGTTACCAACTGATTTGCTTTTATCTTGCTGTCAATACGTGAACCAAATACTGCAGCGCACCACAATATAACCCCGCCTGTAATGCACACAATTCCAGCAATCGTAACAAAAAGCGAAAGCGTGGCGCTGCGCATTGTTCCAGTCGGCAATAAACCGAAAGCCGCTGACAGAATACCGGCAACAGTGAATGCAATCATAACGACGACACACACTGGTCCAATACCCATTACCGGAAGATGGTCAGGATGATTTTGATTCATAGAAGAAAGTTCCTTTTTACTGTGTTTTTTACTACGGATAGTACCGATAAGATGCTGCAAGCATAAAAGCGGATGCCGGAATAACATTCGCGGCCCGCTGTAGCGCATAACCGCGCGGATTTGCCGACGCATCTCCGGCTTGTAGCAGTGTACAGGACAAACGTTACAAAATGGCTTTTTACCCTGGCTGCGATACCGGCACTGTTCAATCCTTGCGTGCGTATATACTTTTAACGCTTCCGCATCAATAATTTCAGTATCTGCCTGAGGATTTTGCCTAGATGCGGCAGCGTATAAATCGATCATCGCATCGACTAAACGGACTTCATCTTCTTCCGTCATCTTATACATAGCGGTACCGTATAAGAAAATAAACACAAGGCATTTCTAAAACCTGAGGTCTTTAGCGATACTCCGCAGAGGGTCTTTACCAAATATAAAGACATACCAATCGTAAAGGCGGTATACACAATGGAGAATATGATGACGTACATGCTAGTCATAAAAATCATAGGATGATACATTTGTCAGTCTTAGCATACTTTAAGACGCTCAATATGTCAATGTTGCGCCTCACGGCCAATCTTTGACATGAAGATCAAGCTGCGGGAAGGGGATTTCGATGTTCTCTTGTTTGAATTTTTCATCTATTTCGATAAACAGCGAGTTGCGTAAATTTATAAAGTTTTCTATTTTTGTCCATGCCATCAATGTTACATTAATCCCTGAATCCGCAAAACTTGTCCACAGAATGGAAGGAGCTGGATCAGCAAGCGCAAAGGCGTTATTTTTTGCAACATCTAACAGCGCTTGTTCAACCTTCCTCAGATCAGTACCGTAAGCAACTGATACATCCGTTTTTACGCGCCTACATGGAAACTGAGAATAGTTGATCAGATTTGCTTTTAAGATGGTCTCATTCGGAATTCTGACATATTGATTATCAAATGTTTTAAGAACAACCGACAATAAATTGATTGATTGAACTGTACCGATGGTGCCGTCCACTTCAATCGTGTCATTTATTTTAAATGCCCGCTCCGTTATAACAAAGAGTCCTGAAATAACATTGGAGACTGACGTTTGCGCTGCAAAACCGATGGAAACACCGGCAATTCCCGCAGCTCCGAGAATCGCACTAATATCTATGCCTAATCGCTGAAAGGCGGTCATCGCGATCACGGTAAAACCAGTATAGCGTATGGCTTTATCGATAATAACCTGTATTTGCAAAGAACATTTTTTGACCGTAAATTTTTTTACGATTGTCTTAGCAATTTTAAACATAAACGAAATGAAGAAAAGGATGAGGATAAATTGCACAATCTCCCATATTTTTGAGACAATTATTCCATTATTTCCTTCTGTAAAAAAGACCGTAATATTTTGTAAAAAAGAGATAATGCTGTTCATAGTAGTGAGTTTAGCATAATGAGAAAAAACAATAAAGACGGGGGGATGCCGGCTATGAGAATATACGACATCGCAACTAAGTTTAAAGAAAAGCCTCTAAAAACGCAAGGTTTTTAGAGGCTTCCAATTTCTAAAGACGTATTTCTTGATTACGCCGTTACGTCTATACTGTTACTTCAGGAGTAGCAGTTTTTTGAGTGTTATTGAGCAATAAATCGCCCGCCTTTTTTTTCCCTGAAAAGAAAGTAATACAAGCGCCGGCAATATAGATTGTCGAATAAACACCGCTTGTCATACCCACCAATAAAGCAAGCGCAAAGTCTTTCATGCTGCCGGAGGTAAAGACATAGAGCGACACAGCCGCAAGCATTGTCGTAACGGTGGTGATAATGGTTCGGCTCAGCACTTCCGTTTGGGCAAGATCCAAAACATCTACCAAAGAAAGCTTAGGATTAAGCCGGATATTTTCACGGATACGGTCAAACACAACAACCGTATCGTTGATTGAATACCCGACAATCGTCAAAATTGCCGCAATGGTAGTAGAATTGAATTCCATCTGCGTCCACACAATAAAGGTAATCATAATCAAAACGTCGTGAACCAACGCAAGCACGGCGCCTAATGCAAATGTCCAGCGGAACCGTATGAGAGCGTAAATAAAGATTAAGAACAATGCCAGAATTACCAGAACCACTGCTTGGATAGCAAGTGAACCGGAAAAGCGAGAACCGACAAAATCGGTACTCAATACAGCAAAGTTATCCGCGTCATAAGCAGCTACCAACGCAGTGTTAATCAATGCCCGCAGTTCGGCATTTGCGTTGGTGTATGTCCCGTTATCGGGTAACCGAATTTGGAACGTACGGTCGCGCGCTTCACCGACTTGCTGTACCGAAACCGAAGGAACGGAAGCAAGGGCATGGCGTACTTCGTCGGCATCGATTGGCTGTATTTGGTTAGGAATATAATGCGCGCGAAACGGTTCCGCTGTAAGGCGAGACATTTCCGAGGTAATAAACACGCTTTGCAATGAGGTATCAGCCTTTGCAAGCATTGTTACCCTTACGCCATCAATTTGCTGCTGTACAGCTTCGACAAACTGACCAATGGTGGGGTATTCGGTATACTTAAAGGATAGAACTTTATTTTCAGTGTCTACCGAAATAATGGTAATATCTATTCCTTGTGAATTTTGCGCTACCTGTATGTTTTTCTCGCCGTCATACGTTAAAATAAAGGCAGAAGGAGCAAACCGTACTTTCTCGATAAATCCTGCCTGAAAGTCAATACCAAAGTTAATTCCTTTCGTAAAAAGACCTACAACACCGGAAATAATAAGAGCCG
>CAUVHB010000024.1:0-10014 GCA_963551335.1 uncultured Treponema sp. | reverse complement strand
CCGGTCTTGCCGGACTCTGCGTCTCGTTCATCGTCTTATTGTATTTTGCCGTATGCACACTTACACTGATAATTGAAGCGAGTTTGTTTACCAAAAACACTCCCAAGCCTACTTGAACGATTATTTCGCTGATTTTCATTGTTTGCTCAATTGATGAGAATAGAGCTTCTGTTTCTTTTCCACCTTGCCCTGCTACGAAAATCGGTAGGAGCAAAATTTCCGTCAGCACTCCGCCCATATAAACAGAACCGGCAATAACAATAGTGCCAACTGCAAGGCTGTCTATTACCGCATGGGTTATCCCGCCAACTCTATCCTTGTTGATAAAGTTCCCAATACCGAATCCGAGTAAAGAGTTAAACAGAATCGGTTTTACATAGCCAAGGCTATAGCGCTCTTGCAGCATAAGCCGCTGTGCTTCGGGCAGCAGCGCTGCTTGTTGACTGATGAGCATTTTATTTTTAAAAAGCCCACCCTTAATCAATTCTTCAATTGGTGTTTCATCCGAGACCTTCTGCACTTCGTCTGTGTCCGCAGATGGAATTTCCGGCAAGGCTTCCTGCATAACCGGCTCCGGCGTTGCCTCTTGTGAAAGGCTTTCCGATGTTGTTTCGTGTGTAACAGCATCCGACGCTGTTTGTTGGTTCACAGTCTCCAGCGTGGTTTTCTCCATAACAGTCTCATTGACGGTCTCATTTTGAACCGCTTCATTTTCCCCTACCCGCGGCAGCTCTTGCGAATAGGCGGCAACCGCTAGGCAAAATAGTATGCAGAAATAGAAGTGTTTTTTTCATCGTTTATTCTCCCTGTATATCGAAATGTGCCCGCTTTGCCACAGCATCGCGATCCTGCATCATCGTCTACTATCAGCATTTCGTTACGTGACGCCTCGAGCATAAAGAAGCTTTTTTCTGTCGTCAAGCCGAAATTCTACAAAGAACCACAGTTCTTAAAAAAAGAACTGTGGTTCTTTGTATGATTCTGGTGGATGGGGCACGATCCATAGCGTCTTTGATGTATTTGTTTTGAATCACTTCTTAGCTTAATTCATACTGTTGTATGAAAATGCGAAAGATATGATCATTCGGGCTGTGCAGCGTCTTGTACATTTCGATCGATGAGAGCTCCGATATCGATAACATGCCGTATCTCTCCCATATAAACGGAATCGACAACGATTATAGTAGTACCGGCAACGCTGTCGATTACCGCATGGGTTATCCCGCCGGCTCTATCCTTGTTGAATCGCCAACAACAGCGGCAGTTGCATAAAGCGTTCAATTATAGTAGACTTGCGCGCGTATTTACATCAAAAGGAGCGTTAGAAGAGCTTTTAACGCTCTTTCAAAATTTGGAGAACGTAATGAACTTATCCTTAATCGGTGATAGAGCCACGCAAGCAAAAGGAAAGCTGTTGCGGTATGTAACGCCGCTTCTCTTTGCAATGAGCCTTTCAACCGTACTTATTTGTTCATGTAGCAAAGCGGAACAAAAACCGCTTAAAATGGTCTTTTACCCAAATGAATCAAGCGAATCGATGAAAGATGCCCGTGCGGCATTTCAAGCAATTTTAACAGAAGCAGTTGGACGCGATGTTGAAATTCTGACAACCACCGATTATAACATTGCGTTAGAAGCGCTCGTCTCCGGTAAGGCTGATATGGCCTATGTCGGCGCGGAAGGCTACCTGACTGCGCACAAGCGGAACAATGCCGTTATCCCCATTGCAACAAACTCCGGTCCCAGCGGAACACTTGATGATGCAAAGTATTACAGCTTCATCGGGGTGCGGCGCGAGGACGCCGATAGCTATAGAACAGCCGACGGAAGTTTTGATTTAAGCCGCTTACGTGGTAAGAAGATGTCGTTTGTTGCAGCAAGTTCTACCTCTGGCTTTGTGATTCCCGCACGTGTTCTCGCATCCGTTTTTTCCCTTGATAATACCGACGAGCTGATATTGGGCGACAAAGTATTTTCCAAGGTTTTATTTGCAGGTTCTCACCAAGGCTCGCAGGTAAATCTTTTCCGCGGAGATGCGGATGCGGCGGCTTTTGCCATCCCGCAGACTATCGGCGTCTATGAATTACTCGAAGGGGAAGATTACAAAACGGGCGCAGTCTATCGCGTAACCGTCGGAGCTGACGAGCCCTTTACGCCCTTTGCCGGAAGCGAAATGACGGTCATTCGATCAATCCCCGTCTTAAATGCGCCGATTACCGTTAATACGGATACGGTGTCCGCCGCGGATATACAGAAGATACGGGATGCATTGACCTCGGATAAGACCGCGAATAACCCCGGCATTTTTAATGTGAAGGGCTCCGGTAAAAAAGGTATATATCCCAAGTATTCCGAAAAGACACGGTTGGTTGCCGCTGATGACGCATGGTATGATGAGCTTAGAACTGCTGCTCAGTAATGCGACAAACTCTGGCTTTCCAGCTCAGGATACCGCCGGCATCCATCCGCACGAATAAGGTTTACATTGTTGATTACCTTTAAGAATGTTTCAAAACAATATGCAGGCGGCAGGCTTGCCCTCAATGCAGTCGATCTCACGATTGAACAGGGAACGATTGTTTCCGTTATCGGTTCTTCGGGAGCTGGGAAAACAACCTTTATCCGCTGCATCAATCGGCTCATCGACTGCACGAGCGGTACGGTTGAAATCGACGGTGAAGCGCTACAGCGTATGAACAGCCGCCGCTTAAAACAGCTCCGCAGAAAAATCGGCATGATTTTTCAAAATTATAATCTGGTGGAACGGCTCACCGTTCTTGAAAACACACTTCACGGCTGCCTCGGCGCTTTGCCGCTGTACCGCAGCCTCTTCGGGCTATATCCGCAGGAGGAACGAGCGCGAGCGCTTACCATACTCGAAGACCTCGGACTTTCTGATTACCTCTATCAGCAGTGTGCTGATTTAAGCGGCGGACAAAAACAGCGCACCGGTATTGCGCGGGCATTGATGCAAAACCCTGAAATACTGTTATGCGATGAGCCGGTTTCTTCGCTTGATCCGCAAAGCGCCCAAGATATCCTTGATTATATCGAAAAAAAAGTCAGAACACAGAACCTTACCTGTATCATGAATCTACACCATGTTGATTATGCAAAACGATATTCTGACAGAATTATCGGTTTACGCAACGGGCACGTCGTTTTTGACGGGAAACCGGCGGAGCTTTCGGAAGAAGCGCTACACAGTATTTTTGCTTCAAACTCCCATACCGAAAAGAAAGAGCGTCATGAAGTTTGATATTCCAAGCGGTCGGCATTTTTCCGCCTTTGAATCACAACGATACCGGCAATCCCCCTCTTCGGAAGTCTTCTTTAAGAAGAAACACATACGGACATTAGCGCTTTTTTTTACCGCCGCCACGCTCTATATCGCTTCGGCAATGATGAGCGGGTTTACCGCATGGAACGCACTAACCGGTATTCCGCGCGGACTGTATTGGCTGATACGGAATTTTTCCCCATCCGCGCAATCGTTTTCTGTCCTGCCGCTCGTGCTAAAGACCTCGCTGCATACTGCCGTTATCGCCGTAACAGCTTCTACCGCCGCTTTTTGTGTTGCCTGTATAACGGCAGTTGCAGGCGCTCAAACGACGGGGCGCTTTCGTGTCCTGCGTATCATCTGTTCCGCTGCAGCATCTTTCTTTAGAAACATCCCGCTCCCCGCATGGTCTATTCTCTTATTGCTATCATTTAAGCAAAACGCCATCACCGGTTTTTTAGCGCTTTTTTTTATCACCGCAGGGCATTTAACCCGCGCGTTTACCGAAATTATCGACTCTCATGCGGAAGAGTCCTACACAGCGTTGGAAGCCGCCGGTGTCCCGTATATCCCGATTATCATTCACGGCGTATTGCCCAATGTCCTCCCGCTCTTTATTTCGTGGCTGCTTTACGCCATAGAAACCAATGTCAGAGATTCGGCGCTCATCGGGATTTTAACCGGTACAGGAATCGGCTTTCTCTTCAATCTCTATTTTAAGAGCTTCCGCTATCCGGAGGCAGGGCTGATCATTTGTATATTGATGATACTCGTACTTTGCCTCGACAGTGTTTCCACCACAATACGGAGGATATTACTGTGAACAAACATTCCAACATGGACTGCTACCAATCGCCGAAAAAAAAACAATACACGCTCTTTATCCTCTTCGCTGTCCTGTTCGGCATCAGTATCTGGGGATGCGTTTTGCTTGCGGCCGAAACCATTGATTGGAAAGGTTCATGGAATAACCTGCTTCACTACGGACGCATCCTTTTTTTGCAGCCCAAGCGCTCGGATCATTTGCCGCTCGGTGAACTCGTGTACTCGCTTGGCATCAGTTTTGCACTGGCAATTTTAACAACGATTGGAGGGGCAACTGCCGCATTTTTCTTGGCGCTTGGCGCAGCCCGAAATATCGCCCCGCCCACTGTCGCAAAAATCATCCGCACTATTACCGCACTGATCCGTGCAATTCCTACCATCATTTGGGTACTGGTGTTCTCGGTTACGGTCAATATCGGTACCGATGCCGCCGTTATCGGCATGTGTTTTCACAGCATTGCCTATCTGGTGAAAGTGTTTTCCGAAAGCTTTGAACAAATTAACCGTGACACTATCGATGCGTTACGAGCATGCGGGGCGGGATTCTCCGGCATTATCACGCAGGCGGTAATTCCGGTCGCTGCCACGTCCATTATTTCATGGACATTCTTCCGCTTCGAAATCAATTTTGTCAATGCGGTTGTCATCGGCGCCGCTGCCGGATCAGGCGGTATCGGGTATTATTTATTTATGGCAGGAAATCTGTATTATGATATACGGGAAGTTGGCGCTCTCACCTACGTTATCTTCGGTACTGTCATTGTACTCGAAATGCTTTCATTGCGCCTCAGAAAAGGAATCAAGCAGCGCTGAAAAAATACCGACACTGTAAAGGGAGTTTTAGATGAAAAAAATTATCGCGCGTATTGCTCTTTGTTTTTCGATGATATATACCGTTGCCGCCTTAGAGGTTATCGTCCCTGCATTTAACTTTGGGATATTAGCAGGCAAACCGGATAGTTCGACAGAATTCACGGTAGTCCAAGAATCATCCATCAATTTCCGTTTACTGCACGGAGAACGGTTTTACAGTGACTTAAACCTTGCACTGTACATTCCCGATATTCTCCATTTTTTTGATCCGGATCAGCTGGCGCGGATACCGGGAGAATTCACGCTCATTGACTTTTCTCTCAATTTTCCGAATTTTATCGGAAAGCCGATGATTTTATCGATTTTTACCGGACAGCACCAAAGTCTTACGGGTACACATTACAGCTTTGATTTTCTAAAACATGGGATACGACCGACAAGAATGTATGAACATGATGTCGCAGCGCTTTTTACCCCGCCTCACCCGCGCGAAGGCTTAGGGGTCAGTTTTGCAGGACTCATTTTAAATGTCGGCTATGCCGGCGGTTCTTTCAGTTGGAATGGAGGTCTCAAAGATAAGCAGGAATACAGCATATACGCGCAAGGGGGAATTTTTTCACCTATTGCCATTACCAATGCAAATTTCTCTTTCCATATTACAGATAAAGCGACAAAAGTGTCGTTCGCAACAGCTGCGTCAGTGCTTTTTACCATTAACGATACGGTCAACATTTTTACCCAGCTTGGGTTGCATAAAACGGATTTTAGAAGCGCAACACTTAAGCAAGATATTATTGGCAATATCTTTGCGTTCTTTGAACCGCGTATCGCTCTTGACTATGCGGACTTCGATTTTACATTTTTTGTTTCTAAAGTCCGCGACACTCAATCCGGCAGCATTTTCCCCACAGCGCCGCTGGTAAAGCAGTCTTTCACGAGCGCTCAGAATGAGCTCTACGGCGGGTTAAATATGTTCTTCGGCTTTGGAAATATGGATTTCGATAAAATGCAGGGAGGATTCCATGCTATGTTTGCGCTGCCGATAACGCGCCCGACGACTATATCGGTAGCGGCGCTCGCTTTTACCCCCTTTTACACACTGAGGATTGGACCTTGCGATCTCGATTTCCGTTTTTCGTGTTATCCGCTCCTCTACGCGACCCCTGCATCGATGTTTGAAGGAAAAATAGCGCTCAAACGTAGTTTATAAATGAGTATCGTTTAAAACCGGCAGCTTCTAACATTTCTCATTGGTCAATAATTGAGTTTTGTGAGCGATTCCCCAAAGTATCAATCGAAGCTCCTTGGTGCAAATTTTATTATTTTATATGGTAGAAAATCATGAGCGAATATAAATGTCATTTTTGCGCTAAGTGCGATGGGAACGGTTGCCTTGGCGAATTGCCCGGAATGGGCGGCGTATTTCGGAGCGCCAATTTTATCAGCAACTGTGCCGCTTGGAAGAACTATTACACCGATCTGCCGCACGATGATGAGCTGCCGCCTATCAGATTAGCGCCCATTACCGGCGGGGTCGAAAATGTCGGTTACGAAGACGAGACCGCCTTTTATTTTGATTTGATTGAAGCCTGCGCTCACGCAGGGTTCTTGCTCAGTATTGGCGACGGATACCCCGATGCCAAGATACAGGGAGGTCTTGCTGCCTTACAGCGATATGGAAAAACCGGTGCAGTGTTCATTAAACCCTATCCTAATCCCCGTATCTTTGAGCGGATAGATTGGGTACGCGATTCCGCTGATCTGATAGGGGTAGACATCGATTCTTATAATATCGTAACAATGCGCAACCTTGTTCAGCTTGAACAAAAAGATGCGCCGCGCCTAAAAGAGATACAGCGGTATGCGCAAAAGCCTTTTGCAATTAAAGGTATCTTTTTACCTGAAAATGTGGAACTCGTAAAGGAACTGCGACCCGACATCGCTGTTATTTCCAATCATGGGGGAAGAATAGAAACGAGGCGCGGCAGTACGGCAGATTTTTTAGCTGAGTACGGCGCGACGCTCCGTAAGTTTGCCGGTGAAGTATGGGTAGACGGGGGCTTGCGGAGCCGTGCGGATATAATCGCTGCAAAACGGCTCGGTGCGGCGCAGGTAATGATTGGACGACCCTGCATTACCGCCCTGCTCAAAAACAAGGCTCACGGCGTACGGGAACTGTACCGCCGCCTGACGATGGGCTAACCCCTGTTTGCAGAAAAATATTTGCAGAAAATGCTTGTCAGAATAGATAAAATACTCGCTGCAAACGGCTTAGGCTCACGAAAGGAGATACGGCGGCTATTACGCAAAGATGACTTCCGGCTCAACGGTACCCGTGTAACCGATGCAGGGACGCTCCTAAACCCCAAAAGTGATGTGCTCGTCCGCAATGGAGAAACACTGCACCTCCGCACCTGCTGTTACCTGATGCTCAATAAACCGGCGGGAGTCGTTACCTCTACTGCCGACCCCATGCACCGCACCGTTATGGAACTGCTGCCGCCGCCTTTTTCCGAAATGATGCTTTTTCCCATCGGGCGGCTCGACTTGGACACGGAGGGGCTGCTCATCATCACCGATGACGGTGCGCTGACCCACCGCCTTACCGCCCCAAAATCCGGATGCATAAAATCCTACTATCTTGAAACAGTAGACCCTTTCAGCGATGCCGATTTTAACGCCGCCCAAACGGCCTGCGCCCAAGGATTGCAGTTAGGAAAAACCTTTACATGCCTTCCTGCAACCTTTGAGCGCACGGAAGCGAAGAACATAAAAACGGAATGGGCTTTTTTAATGCATATTTGCGAAGGAAAATATCATCAAGTAAAAAAAATGATCCAAGCGCTGGGAAACGAGGTAGTGTATCTCCAACGAATTGCTATGGGCGGCGTTACGCTCGATCGACAGTTGCCCGCAGGCGCTTGCCGAGAGCTTACCCCCGACGAAGTTGCCGTGCTTAAAAAGCTATAGGTTCCCCTTACATTTTTGGATATTTCAAGTTAAGCTATTACAATATAAAGACGTAAATTGAGGTTGGTTATCAGCTTTTCTGATAAGGTCTCTCTATCTGGAAGGATGCGGAACACGCCCATACCTCAGTTTTTCAGATGCCTGCAATATCCGTTTCACCTTTTGTCTTGCCCCAAAGCAAAAAAACCAGTATCATAGTCAGCATGAAAATTACAGACGATTGTTTGGTTACTCTCGAGTATACCTTAAAGGATGATAACCAAGAGATTTTGGATTCATCGGAACAGATGGGACCGCTGGACTATGTCCACGGTTATCGACAACTTATTCCCGGCTTAGAAAAAGCGCTTCAAGGACGGGAAGCAGGTGAAAGTTTTTCGCTTACGGTAACGCCGCAGCAGGCTTATGGCGAAATTGATCCGCGTGCAGTCTTTGAGGTAAGCCGCGCTCAGTTTCCGCCCGATACGCAGCTGGAAGTCGGCATGGAGTTTGAAACAAGCGGTCATCATGTAGTCATAACCGGTATTGACGGCGATATTATCACGCTGGATGCAAACCATCCGCTTGCCGGAAAGACATTGCACTTCGACATAAAGATTACCGGTGTGCGCGATGCAACTCCCGAAGAGCTTGAGGAGGTGCAGCAGTCATTCTCAGGTGGATGCGGAAGTAGCTGCGGTACGGGCGAAGGCGGCTGCGGCGGATGCTCAGGCTGTCATTAAGCCGATTACGCTATGAGCAAAAAACAGGACGCACTGGTGCCGGTGTTCGGCGCCCTGTGCTTTTTCCTTTCGGCGATTGAATTTGTTATTCCGAAGCCGCTGCCGTTTTTACGGATCGGGCTTGCGAATGTTCCGTTGATGCTTGCGCTTGATGTGTTATCGTTCCCTGCGTTTTTATTGCTGACGGTGATAAAAATTCTCGGGCAGGCGTTTATCAGCGGAACACTCTTCTCTTATCTCATACTGTTTTCGGCAGCAGGCACCATCGGCGCGGCGCTTACGATGTATACTTTACATAAGATCCCCCGTACGGTGTTATCTCTTGTCGGCATCAGTATTGTGGGCGCTTTCGTATCGAACTGCATACAGCTTTTTATCGGGCGCTTTTTTATCTTCGGAGAAGGAATACGCTACATAGCGCCGCCTTTTCTCGTAATAGGAACAATAACCTCCCTGCTGCTCGGTATTTTTTGTGAAAGTTTTGAAGCGGAATCCGAATGGTATGCTCATATACGGGATACCGATTCTCCGTTGTACGTTCAGTTACCGGACAATACGACCCCCGTCGCTCATCCCTATCTTCGATTGATCACGGGTTTTGCCTTGCTCGCAGCGCTTCTTTTTATCCCGGGTTTACCGGCAAAAGCGGTTATCTTTTGCGCCGGTTTGACACTTTGTCTCGCAGAAAAGCAAAAAATACATTGGGTTCCTCTTTGTATTTCAACGGTAGGAATAGTAGCGTGTCATATCTTTATTCCAGTAGGAAGAGAGCTTTTCTCAATCGGAAGTTTCCCGCTCACAAGCGGGGCGCTACTCAACGGTTTGGAAAAAGCCGTTGTTCTGCAAGCGATGATCTTTATTTCTCGATGGACGCTGCAAGTGCGTATCAAAATTCCGGGCTTAATGGGTATAGCGCTTGATGAATCCCTCTACATATTTAAACAGCTGCTTGAGTTTAAAGACAAAATACGTCCCCGGCACCTTATCACAAGCATCGATGAACTCCTGCTCGGTCTTCCTTTCATAATCAACAATTCCGACGCAGAGCGTTCTCCAAAATTCAGCAGCCGAATAAAATATCAATTTTAGAGGATGCTGAATTAGTGCGCGAAACGCGCACACGTTAATACGCGATGTTTGCGATACGCAAACTCGCAGCTTATTTTAGTACAGTGCATGAATGATAATTTCTTTATACATTGTAATCATAAAAACTATCATTATAAGATGACCAATAACTGCAATAATAACATTAATGATTTTGTAGTGTAAACTCGAATAGTCATTTTTCTTACCGATTCTAATTACAAAAATCTCAGTGAGCATTTCTAATGTCTGATAATATCTTGTACAGATTAATACTAACTGACTAAAAAAAATTGTTATACAAAATAGCATCATTGA